>NZ_JBHVET010000160.1:0-13046 GCF_042802135.1 Kitasatospora sp. NPDC057512 | reverse complement strand
GGCTCAGCGCGCGCAGGCCCCGGTGGACCCGCGCATCACCAGCTCCGGCTGGAACATGAACTCGCCGCGCTGGGCGGCGTTCCCGCCGACCTCCTCCAGCAGCGCGTCCACCGCCGCCGTGGCCATCGCCTCGACCGGCTGGCGGATCGTGGTCAACGGCGGCTCGGTGAAGGCGATCAGCGGCGAGTCGTCGAAGCCGACCACCGACACGTCCTGCGGCACCGACAGCCCGCGCTGCCGCACCGCCCGGATCGCCCCGAGCGCCATCATGTCGCTCCCGCAGACGATCGCCGTGCAGCCCTTGTCGAGCAGCGCGCCGGCCGCCGCGTGTCCGCCCTCCACGCTGAACAGCGTGTGGTGGACGAGGTTCTCGGCCTCCTCCCGGCCGAGCCCGAGCACCTCGCGCATCGCCGCCGTGAAGCCCTCGATCTTGCGCAGCACCGGTACGTACCGGCGCTGACCGACGGCCAGTCCGATCCGCTCGTGCCCGAGTTCGGCCAGGTGCTGGACGGCCATCCACATCGCGGCGCGGTCGTCCGGCGAGATGAACGGCGCGTCGATCTTCTCGCTGTAGCCGTTGATCAGCACGAACGGCACCCCGCGCCCGGCCAGCCGGGCGTAGCGGTCGTGGTCGGCGGTGGTGTCGGCGTGCAGCCCGGAGACGAAGACGATGCCCGCCACGCCCCGGTCCACCAGCATGTCCACCAGTTCGTCCTCGGTGGACCCGCCCGGCGTCTGGGTGCACAGCACCGGGGTGTAGCCGTGCCGGCTGAGCACCTGCTCGATCACCTGGGCCAGCGCCGGGAAGATCGGGTTGCTGAGCTCCGGCGTGATCAGACCGATCAGCCCGGCGCTGCGCTGGCGAAGGCGGGTCGGCCGCTCGTACCCGAGCACGTCGAGTGCCGCCAGGACGGTCTGCCGGGTGGCGGCGGAAACGTTCGCCTTGCCGTTGAGCACGCGGGAGACGGTGGCTTCGCTGACCCCCGCCTGCGCCGCGATGTCTGAGAGTCGCGCCGTAGTCACGGTCCCAGAGCCTATTCCAACCACGTCAGACCGCCCACCAACCGGTGCTGTCCGGAGCGAGCACCGTCTCGCCGCCGTCCACCACGAGGTCGGTCGAGGCGAGCAGCAGCGTGCCCGGGGCCGCGATCCGCACCGGCTCGCCGGTGGTGTTCACGGTGCAGACGAAGGCGCCGCGGCGGAACGCCAGGGTGCCCTCGGGGCTCTCCAGCCACTCCACCTCGGTGCCGGCGCCGAGGTCGGGCTGCGCCCGGCGGACGGCCAGCGCGCTGCGGTAGAGCTCCAGGGTGGAGTTCGGGTCGCCGGTCTGCGCCTCGACGCTCAGCTCGGCCCACTCGGCCGGCTGCGGCAGCCAGGACGGCCCGCCGGCCACCGGGCCGAAGCCGTACGGGGCCTCGGTGCCGGACCACGGGATCGGGACGCGGCAGCCGTCGCGGTAGCCGTCCTGGCCGGCCTGACGGAAGAAGGACGGGTCCTGGCGGACCTCGTCGGGCAGGTCGGTGACGTCCGGCAGGCCGAGCTCCTCGCCCTGGTAGACGTACGCCGAGCCGGGCAGGGCGAGCATCAGCAGGGTGGCGGCGCGGGCGCGGCGCAGGCCGAGCGCCCGGTCGCCGGGGGTGCGGATCTGGGTGCCGAGGCCGGGCTCGTTGGCGAACCGGGTGGCGTGCCGGGTGACGTCGTGGTTGGACAGCACCCAGGTGGTGGGGGCGCCGACCGGACGCATCGAGTCGAGCGAGAGGTCGATCACCTCGCGCAGCGCGGCGGCCTCCCAACCGGTGCCCAGGTACTGGAAGTTGAAGGCCTGGTGCAGCTCGTCGGGGCGGACGTAGTTGGCGGTGCGCTGGACGGTCGGGGTCCAGGCCTCGGCGACGCCGATCCGCTGCCCCGGGTACTCGTCGAGGATCGTGCGCCAGCTGCGGTAGATCTCGTGCACGCCGTCCTGGTCGAAGAACGGCATGACGTCGTTGCCGAGCAGCTTCAGCTGGTCGGCGCCGCCGAGGTCGGGCAGGCCGGGGGCCTTGACCAGGCCGTGGGCGACGTCGATGCGGAAGCCGTCCACGCCCATGTCTAGCCAGAACCGCAGGATCGAGCGGAACTCGTCGGCGACGGCCTGGTTCTCCCAGTTGAAGTCGGGCTGCTCCGGGGCGAACAGGTGCAGGTACCAGTCGCCGGGGGTGCCGTCCGGGTTCTCGCTGCGGGTCCAGGCCGGGCCGCCGAAGATGGACTCCCAGTCGTTGGGCGGGAGTTCACCCTGCTCGCCCTTGCCGGGGCGGAAGTGGTAGCGGTCGCGCAGCGGGGAGCCGGGGCCCTCCCGCAGGGCGCGCTGGAACCACTCGTGCTGGTCCGAGGAGTGGTTGGGGACGAGGTCGACGATGATCCGCAGGCCCAGGTCGTGGGCGTCCCGGATGAGGGCGTCGGCGTCCAGCAGGGTGCCGAACATCGGGTCCACGGCGCGGTAGTCGGCCACGTCGTAGCCGGCGTCCGCCTGCGGCGAGGCGTAGAACGGCGACAGCCAGACCGCGTCCACCCCGAGGTCGCGCAGGTAGGGCAGGCGGCTGCGGATGCCGGGCAGGTCGCCCATGCCGTCGCCGTTGGAGTCGGCGAAGCTGCGCGGGTACACCTGGTAGATGACCGCGTCCCGCCACCAGCCTCTGGACGCGCTGCCAGTCACCGAAGCCAGGGCGGCCGCCTCGTGAGCGGTGTCGGCGGCAGGCCGGGAGGTGTCGGCCAGGTTCTGGGTCATGGACGGTATCCCTTGGGGACTAGAGGAGCGGACGGCGCCGGGACGTGGAGGCGCGTGACGACATGGTTGCGAGTGGCGGCGTGGCACGTGGCTGCGAGTGGCGCGTGACGACGCGGCTGCGAGCGGTGCGTGACGACGCGGTGGCGCGCTACGACTTGGAGGCACCGGCGGTCAGACCGGTGACCAGGTGGCGCTGCACCAGGTAGAAGAAGGCCGCGGACGGGATCGCGATCAGCACGGCGGTCGCGGCCATCAGGTTCCACTGGGCGTCGTGCTCGCTGACGAAGGTCTGCAGGCCCACGGCCAGCGTGTACTTGTCGGAGCTGAGCATGAACGTGGAGGCGAACGGCACCTCGGCCCAGTAGGTGAGGAACGAGTAGAAGGCCGCGACCGCCAGGCCCGGGCGGGCGAGCGGCAGCACCAGCCGCCAGAAGGTGCCGAACGGGCTGAGCCCGTCGACCCGGCCGGCCTCGTCGATCTCCACCGGGATGGTGTCGAAGTAGCCCTTCAACAGCCAGGCGCAGTACGGCACGGTGGTGGTCGAGTAGACCAGGATCAGGCCGGTGTAGCTGTCCAGCAGGCCGAGTTCGGAGAGCATCGTGTACATCGGCACGATCAGCACCGCGATCGGGAACATCTGGGTGACCAGCAGCGACCACATCAGCGGCTTGTGCCCGGGGAACTTCATCCGGGAGACGGCGTAGCCGGTGGTGGCGGCGAGCATCACGCCGAACACGGTCGTGATCCCGGAGACCAGCAGGGCGTTGCCGAACCAGGTGAAGAAGTCGGTGTCGGACAGCACCTGCTGGTAGTTCGACAGCGTCAGCTTGTCGAGGATCCCGCCGGGGTGGAGGTAGTCGGTCTTGTCCGGGCCGAGCGAGACGAACAGGATCCACGCGACCGGGAACAGCGCGATCAGGCCGGCCAGGATCAGGGTGCCGTGGGACAGCGCCCGGGCCAGCGGGCTGCGCTCGCCGCGGCGGCGGACCTTGGCGGGCCGGGCCGCCGGGGCCGGGGCCGCCGCACGGGCCGGGAGTTCGGTGGTGGTGCTCATCGGGGGTACCTGCCTTCGTGGGTCAACTGGGTCCGGGGCCTCAGCCGTTGGCCTGCTCGTTGCGGGCGAGCCAGCGCCGGTAGAAGGCGGTGAAGACGATCAGGATGGACAGCAGGATCACGCCGTAGGCGGCGGACTGCGCGTAGTCCCGCGGGATCTGGCCGAAGCCGAGGCGGTACGCCCAGGTGACCAGCAGCTGGGCGTCGGGGGCGCCGGTGCCGAACAGCAGGAAGATCACGTTGAACTGGTTGAACGTCCAGATCACGCCGAGCAGCACGACCGTGGAGGAGACGGAGCGCAGCCCGGGCAGGGTGACGTACCGGAAGCGCTGCCAGGCGGTGGCGCCGTCCATCTCGGCGGCCTCGTACAGCTCGGCCGGGATCGACTGGAGGCCGCCGAGCAACGAGATCATCATGAACGGCACGCCGGCCCAGGTGTTCACCATGATCGCGGCCGCCTTCTGCGCCCACGGCTCGGTGAGCCAGCCCGGCTCGGGCAGGTGCAGGAAGGAGAGGATGCTGTTGACGACGCCGCCGTCGGCGAGCATCAGGCGCCAGGAGAAGACGGTGACGAAGGTCGGTACGGCCCACGGCAGGATGAGCAGCATCCGGTAGGCGGCGCGGCCGCGCAGTTTCTGGTTGAGCAGCAGCGCGAGGCCGAGGCCGAGGGTGTAGTGCAGGAAGACGCAGACGGCCGTCCAGGCGATGGTCCAGACGAAGTGCGACCAGAAGCGGTCGTACGAGCCCGGGCCCCACAGGATGTCGGCGTAGTTGTGGAAGCCGACGAACTGGTAGCTCGCCGGGATCTCGTTGACGCCGATCTTGCGGGCCATGTTGAGGCTGTTGGCGTCGGTGAGGGTGAGCCAGATGCCCTCGGCGAGCGGGTAGAGCACCAGCACGCCGAGCACCAGCACGACCGGGGCGATCATCGCGTAGGCGTACCAGTGCTTGGCGTAGGAGCGCTTGACGCGTTCCAGCAGGCCCGGACGCTGCTCGCGCTCCCGGCTGCCCTTGCCGGTGGCGCCCTGCACGGCGACTGACATCGTTTGCACCTTCTCGGGGGGATTCTCGGGGGGAGCCGACGACCCGGGCCCGCCGGGCGGGGGCGACAGGTGAGGTGCGGCGCCGAACCGCGGACGGCGAACAACTGACAGATGATGAAATCTGTTCTCTGTTATTCGTTCGCCGTCACGCGTTCGGCCGTTCCTCGTCCGCTGTCATCCGTCGGCCGGCGGGCCGGGCACAGGGACTACTTGGCGAAGCCCGGCAGGAGCTTGGCGTAGTCGGTGGAGACGGTGTTCAGCGCGTCCTGGGTGCCCGTGCCCTGCACGGCCTTGCCCAGGTTGGTGCTCAGCGAGGCGAACAGCGAGCTGTACTCGGGCAGTTCGGGGCGCGGCTTGGCGCTGCTCAGCACGGCCTGGAAGCCGGCGATGCCCGGGTCGGCCTTGACGTCGGCGGTGAAGGCGTCGGAGCGGGTCGGCAGGGTGGAGTTCTTCTGCGCGATGAACGCCTGGCTCTCGGCCGAGGTCATGAAGGCGGCGAACTTCTCCGCGGCGGCCTTGTGGGCCTTGTCGGCACCCGCGTACACGGCGATGTTGTGACCACCGGTGGGAGCGGCGGCCTTGCCGCTGGAGCCGGCCGGGACGGCGGCGATGCCGAGGTTGTTCTTGTCGGCGAAGGCCGAGCCCTTGTAGATGTTGGTGATCTCCCAGGGGCCCTGGACGATCGCCGCGACCTTGCCGCTGTTGAAGGCGTCCATCATGTGGGCGTAGGCGTCGGTGGTGACGTCGGCCTTGACGGTGCCGGGCGAGGTGAACATCGTCTTGTAGGTCTCGACGGCCTTGACGGCCTCCGGCGAGGCGATGCTGATCTTCTTGCCGGCGGCGTCGACGGTGTCGGTGCCCTCGCCGTACAGGAACGGCATCGCGTAGTAGCCGTCCGCGGCCTTCAGCCAGAAGCCGTCCACGCCGGCCTTCTCCTTGACGGCGGCGGCGTCGGTCTTCAGCTCGTCCCAGGTCTTCGGCGCCTCGGTGATGCCGGCCTTGGTGAACAGCTCCTTGTTGTAGAGCAGGCCGAGCGTGTCGGTCACCAGCGGGACGCCGTACAGCTTGCCCTCGTACTTGGCCTGCTGGATCAGGCTCGGCTGGAAGGCGGAGGTGTCAGCGGCGGCCGGGGTGCCGTCCAGCGGCTCCAGGAAGCCGGCCTTGGCGAAGGCGGCGGTCCAGCCGACCTCGGAGCGGAACACGTCCGGAGCACCCTTGGCCCCCATGGCGGTCTGCAGCTTGTTCTGCGCCTGGTCGAACGGCACGTTGACGAAGTCGACCTTGACGGTCGGGTTCGCAGCCTCGAACTTCTTGACGAGCTCCTGGTAGTTCGGCGCCTCGTTGGTGGCGTTCGACGTGTCCCAGTACGTGAGGGTGACCGGCCCGTCGGCCTTGCCGTCGGAGCTGGAGCCGCTGCTGCCACAGGCAGCCATCGAGACCGCGAGGGCCACAACGAGGGCAGAGGCCGCGATGCCACGCCGCATGAGAACTCCTAGGGAGGGTGGGGGTGCCCGAGATGTTCCGAGACAGGCGCATAATGGCTGCCTCGTGCCGACCGCACCGTTGCTGCCGTCGGGCTCGGGAAGGAAGTTAACAGCGGCGCAAGAGGGACGGAAAGTCCTTGCAGCAAGTTTCTGCAAGAAACCGCGATCGTTACGCCCGCGTGTCCTGGACGTAGCCACTCGGTAGTTGACGGCGCCGCCGATTGCCCCGGTTCGCCCGATTCGCCCCTCCGTGAGCTGGCCGACGGAACCACCCTGCGTGGCCGGAAACGCTCTGCAGCAGACTGGACGCATGCGAATCAGAGCCGTCACCAGGGACGAACTTCCGCTGCTCGCCGAGCTGGAGCGGGCCGCCGGCGCACCCTTCGCCGCGATCGGCATGCCGGAGATCGCCGAGGACGAACCCCCCGCGCCGGAGGAGCTGGCGCACTACCTGGAGCGGGGCGTCGCCCTGCTCGCCGAGGCCCCCGGCGGAACCGTCGCCGCCTACCTGCTGGCCGAGCCGGTGGACGGCGCGCTCCACATCGAACAGGTCTCCGTGCACCCCGACCACGCCCGCCGCGGCATCGGCCGGGCGCTGATCGAGCACCTCGCCGAAACCACCGACGCCCCCGCGCTCACCCTCACCACCTTCGCCGAGGTCCCCTGGAACGCCCCCTACTACGCCCGCTGCGGCTTCCGGCCGCTGGCCGAGGAGGAACTCACCCCGGGCCTGCGGGAGATCCGCCGCAAGGAGGCCGAGCACGGCCTGGACCGCTGGCCCCGGCTCTGCATGCGCCGGGACCTGCGGCCGTAGCGCCGGCCCCGGCCGGTCACTCCTCCTGATCGGCCCCACCGATCGGTCCCGCCGATCGGTCCAACCCGTCGGCCCGTCCCACCGGTCCTACCGATGGGTCCCCAGCCGGAGCACGGTCGTCGAGCGGAACTCCTCCCCCGGCCGCAGCTCCGTGCTGGGGAACGCCGGATGGTGCGGGGAGTCCGGGAAGTGCTGGGTCTCCAGGGCGATTCCGGCGAACGGCCCGTACGGAACGCCGCTCGCGCCGGTGACCGCGCCCTGGAACTTGTTCGCCGTGTAGACCTGGATGCCCGGCTCGGTGGTCAGCACCTCCAGGGTGCGGCCGCTGACCGGGTCCTCCAGCAGCGCGGCCCGCGCCGGGGCCCCGTCCGCCGGCCGGGCGCGCAGCACCCAGTTGTGGTCGTAGCCGCCGGGCCCGGCCAGCTGGGGGTGCTCGTCGTGCACCGACTTGCCGATCGGCGTGGCCGCCGTGAAGTCGAACGGCGTGCCGGCCACCGGCTCGGTCCGGCCGTACGGGATCTGCCGCTCGTCGGCCGGGGTGTACGCGTCGGCGTCCAGGGTGAGCAGGTGGCCCAGGACGTCGCCGCTGCCTTCACCCGAGAGGTTGAAGTACGCGTGGTTGGTCAGGTTGACGACGGTCGGCTTGCTGGTGACGGCACGGTAGGCGATCACCAGCTCGCCGGAGGCGTCCAGGGTGTACGTGACGGTGACGTCCAGCGCACCCGGGAAGCCCTGGTCCCCGTCCCGGCTGTGCAGCGCCAGCCGCACCCCGCCCTCGACCGGCTCGGCCGCCCACATCCGGTGCGCGAAGCCGTCCGGACCGCCGTGGATGGTCATGCCGCCGCCGGTCGGAGCGAGCCGGTGCTCCTCGCCGTCGATGGTGACCGCCGAGCGGTCGATCCGGTTGGCGTACCGGCCCACCACCGTGCCGTAGTGCCGGGCCGGGCCGAGGATCTCGGACAACCGGTCGGTGGCCAGCAGCAGTTGGGCGGAGCGGCCGGAGCGGTCCGGCGCGCTCAGGGTGTGCAGGGTCGCGCCGAGGGTGAGCACACTCGCCTCGTACGGGCCGGCCGTGAGCGTCCAGCGCTCGATCGCGGCACCCGCGCCCGAAGGGTCCAGGGGCTCCTGCCGCACGCTGATGGACTCGCTCGCCATTGGCCTGCTCCTCACTGGCGGCGGGCGTTGCACCGCGGCCGCCCGGTTCCGGTCCGTCGAGGGGTCGCCGCGGCAGCCCCGTGTCCGTCAGCCTAGCGACGGCGGCGGCAGCGGGGGCGCTTCCACCAACCCACGCGCCGCCGTCCATCACCGCACGCCGGGCGCCGGCCTTCGCGCCCGGCAGAGACCCCTCCGCGCCCCTCGCCGTCCCTAGTCGCTCAGGTCCCCCAGCCGCCCCAGGTCCCGCTGCTGCGGCGGCAGCCCGAGCGCCGAGGCCAGGCCGTCGGGCCCGCTGCCCGCCTTGCGGTAGACCGCCGCCAGCCGCCGGTTGACGATTCCGATCGGCACTCCGAGCTCGTCGGCGATCCGCTGCGGCGGCACGCCCTGCACGGCCCGCTTGGCGACCTCCCACTCCGAGCTGCTGAGCGTCTCCAGGGTGTCCCGGAAGTCGCGCAGCCCCACCCGGTTGGGCCGCAGGCCGTAGTTGGCGAGCTCCTGCCGCGCCCGGTCGACCAGCCCCTCCGCCGAGCAGTGCTGGGCCAGCTCGATGCCCTGGTACAGGCACTCCTGGGCGTCGTCCAGCCGACCGACCCGGCGCAGCGCGGCCCCGAGGTCGACCAGCGCGACGGCGTGCTCGTAGCCGGCCGGGGACTGCCCGAGGTACATCACGGCCTCCTCCAGCAGCTCGACCGCCTGTCGGCCGTGCTCGATCCGCGCGTACAGCCGCAGCGCACTGCCGATCGCCGAGGCGGTGCCGAAGGTCCGCGCGTCATGGACCGCCTTCTGGGCGTACTCGCGGGCGCGCTCCGGCTCGTCGTCCGCGATCGCGATGGCGAGGTGTCCGGCCCAGGGCGCCCAGACGGTGTTGCGCCAGCCGCGGATCTCCAGCTGGCTGCCGGCCTCGGTGAGCGCGGCGGCCGCGCCCGCGTTGCGGTCCTTGGCGACCAGCAGCTTGCCGTACAGCGAGGCGGCGTCCGGCAGCACCATGGCCGTCGCGTGGTACGGCGGGTGGAAGCTGCAGTCGTTGGCCAGCTTCCAGGCCTCCTCGATCCGACCGCGGGCGATCAGGGTGTCGACCAGCACGCCGATCGCGTCCCAGGCCAGCGGCAGCCTCTTCCCGATCCGCTCGGAGATGCGGTGCGCCCGGCGCAGGAAGTCCTCGGCTTCGGCGAGCAGGCCGCGGCGGAACCGGGCCAGTCCCATCAGGAAGTAGGCGAAGCCCCGGTGGGCGCCGCTCCAACCGGCGATCTCGAACTGGATGATGGCGTCCGCGGCCAGCCGTTCGGCCTGGGCGATGCGGTCGTTGTAGATGTACGTGAGGCAGAGCATCGAGGGCAGTTCGAAGCCCCAGGTGGTGTCGGTCCACCCGAGGCCCTTGGGCAGCCGACCGCCGTCGAGGACCTCGTCGGCGAGCGCGAGCGCCTCCGCGGACGGGGCGCCGCGCAGGGTGAGGTCCCAGGCGCGCATGGCGAGTACGGCCCTGGCGGAGGCCTCCTTGCCGTTCAGGCTCCGGCACATCTCGCCGAGCCGGGCGGAGCGGCCCGGGCCGTCCTCCTCGGACTTGCGGAAGGCGTGCCACATGAACGAGGCGGCCTGGAGCCGGCGGCGCCCGGCCGCGTCGGCGGTCTGCTCGGCCTCGCGCTGGCAGACCAGGGCGGCTTCGCCCAGTTCACCGGCGTGGGCGAGCACCTCGGAGAGCCGGAAGGTGGCGTCCACGCGCAGTTCGGGGCGCAGCGGCGCCTCGTCGGGGTCGAGGGCCAGCTTGAGCTGGTTGACGGTGGCGACGGGGTCGGTGAGCAGTGCGGAGCAGCCGAGTTCGTACATCACCTCGGCCTTGATCTCGTCGGCGGGCGGCTCGTTGAGCGCGCGGTGCAGACACCGCTGGGCGGCCTCGGGGGCGCCGATCAGCTGGTGTTCGATGGCGGCGCGGCGCAGCTTCTTGACGATCCGGTCGTCGCCCTCGCCGGCGTGGGTCTCGACCAGGTGGCGGGAGGCGGCGAGCAGGCCGAGTCCGGCGTTCTCGATCTCGGCGGCGGCGATGCCGTGCATGCCGAGGCGGGTGGCGTCCGGCATGGTGTTGTAGATGGAGCTGGCGATCAGCGGGTGGACGAACTCCAGGTTCCCGTTGGGGGTCTGGGTCAGCACGCGCTGCTTGCGCAGCTGCTTGATGGACTCGCGGGCGCCCTCGGTGCTCTGGGTGGAGATCCGGGTGGCGAGGTCCACCCGGATGTCGGTGCCCAGCATCGCGCAGGCCCAGGCGTACCGCAGCGTGCTGGCGCCGAGCCGGTCCAGCCAGCTCTTGAGGGTCATCCCGGTGGCGTCGACGGCGAGTTCGCGCAGCTGCCGGGAGTTCTCCTCGACCGGTTCGAGCTCCTGGTCGCGGACCTGGTCGAGCAGGGCGATGACCTCGAACGGGTTGCCGTTGACGACGTTCCAGAACTCGTAGCAGAAGGCCTCCTCGGCCTTGTCGCCGAGTTCGGCACGGATCATGTCGGTGACCGAGCTGAGGTTGAGGCGGTTGAGCTCGTGCTTGCGCGCCTTGAGTCCGAGGACGGCCCGGCGGAAGTCCTGGGTCTCGGTGGGCCAGTCGCTCTCGTCCTCGCGGAAGGCGAAGACGAGCAGGACCGGAAGTTCACTCGATCGGATGGCGAATTTGGTCAGCCAGGAGAGTGACTCCCCGTCCGCCCAGTGCAGGTCGTCGACGATCATCACCATCGGCGCCCGGCGCGGCGCGAGCTGGGTGAGGACGTAGTCGAGGCCGTCGCGCACGCCCTGCGGGTCGAGGCGGCGGGCGCCGGCCTTGGGCTGCTTGAGGCCCATGGCCGGTCCGACGACCTCCTCCCAGGTGCCCATGACCTGGCTGAACACGTCCGGCGGCAGGTCGCTGAGCACGGGCTGGAGCAGTTGCCGCAGCACGTGGTACGGATCCTTGAACTGCCGTTCGCCGCCTCGGGCGAAGAGCACGGTGGCGCCGTCGCGGAGCTTGGCGAGCCGCCGGACCTCGTGCAGCAGACTGGTCTTGCCGATGCCGGGGCGGCCGGAGAAGGTGAGCAGGTCACCGATCTCGGTGCCACCTGCGGCGAAGCCGCGGCAGAGCTGGTCCACGGCGGCCTCCACCGAGCGCAGTTCGGCGTCGCGGTCGTGCAGCCGGACCCGGGGCGCGGTGCCGTCGCCCTCGTGGGCGGAACCAGCACCCGCCCGAATTGCGTTCTCCTGCTCGGTCACCGTCGTGCCTCCGCCTCGCCCGCTCGCGTCACAGCTCCATCACTGCGTGGAGCCGAGGTTAGCGCCGCACGGCCCTTCCCGTGGGGCATTCGTGCAGGCTGGGGCGGACGGTGAGGGTTCGGACGGCTTGTCAAGGGCAACTGCCCTATATCCCTAACGTCCGATCATTACATCAGATACCCTACGGCCTTCGAGGTTCGGATGATCTTGCGGAACCCACCCTCACCGCCCGCGCCTCGCCGCGTCAACTCCCCCCACCATCAGCGCTCGAACAAAAAGCGCCCCCAACCTCCGCTGCACCGGGAGTCCGATGTCTGACGACACCTCACTTCAGATTCCGTTCCCGCACCGCCGCAGTCCGCACGGCCCGCGCGCCACCGCACTGCACCGGGACTGGCTCATCCGCCACCCCCTGCTACCCGACGCCGACCACCCCGGCTACGCCCACTGGGAAGTGGTGGACCTCGCCGCGCTCGGCTACCCGGACGCCGGTCCGGACGAACTCGCCCTGGCCGCCGACCTGATGGGCTTCTACTTCCTCTTCGACGACCAGTTCGACGGCCCGCTCGGCCGCCGCCCCGCCGAAGTGGCCCCGATCTGCGAACGGCTGATCGCCGTCCTGCACGGCGCCCGCCCCGACCAGGACTCCCCGGTCGAGACCGCGTTCGCCGACCTGTGGGACCGCAGCGTCCAGGGCATGCCGGCCCGCTGGCAGGCCCGCGCCGCCTACAACTGGGAGTACTACCTGGCCAGTCACCCGGCCGAGGCCGCCGGCCGGATCTCCACCCGGCCACCGGACCGCGACGGCTACCTGGAGCTCCGACGGGGCACCGCGGCGATGGAGACCATCTTCGACATGGTCGAACGCCTGGGCCAGTTCGAGGTCCCGGCCGCCGTCCTGCACCATCCGGTGCTACGCCAACTCCGACAGCTGGCCGCCGACATACCGTCCCTCAGCAACGACGTGCGCTCCTACCCGCTGGAGGCGCCGCGCGGGGACGTGAACAACCTGGTCATGATCGTCCAGCGGGAGCGGTGCTGCTCGGCCGAGGAGGCCTGCGCGGCGGTCATCGCCGAGGCCCAGCTGATGGTCGACCGCTGCGCCGAGCTGCGCGACCGACTGCCGGACGTCCACCGCGAGTTGGGTCTCTCCCGGATCGAACGCACGATCGCCGAGCGGTACGCGGACGGACTGCTCACCTGGCTGGCCGGCTACCTCAGCTGGGAGGCCCGCACCGGGCGGTACCACGCGGTCTGACCGGCGCCCGCCCCGAACCGCCCGACGGGCGTACGGCGGCACGCCCCGGGAGCGCCGCCCGGGCCACGCGGCGGCGTGCGGCGGCACGCCGCGGGAACGCGGCCGGCCCGCGCGCCCCGCGGTGATCAGGTTCCGGGCACCCGCGGCGGTCCGCTCCGGGGCACCCGCGGTGATCAGGTTCCGGGCACCCGAGGCGATCGGTTCCGGACTCCCGTCGGCACGCCCCGGGGAGCGACCGGCGGACACACCC
>NZ_JBHVET010000159.1:0-13084 GCF_042802135.1 Kitasatospora sp. NPDC057512 | reverse complement strand
CGCAACACGACCCACCCCCACAGACAGCCAACCCGCCCCGACCGACAGACACTTACTGTCCCACGCCCAACCCAACCGACTTCGCCAGCAGAGTCATCAGGCCGACTTCTCGCGGAGAAGAGGCAGCCGAAACGAACGAGGCGATGCCGATGGTCAGGCCGTGGGCGGCGCCGGCGCGAAGTAGTCGCGGAGCATCTCCGTCGGCCACGCGGGTTGGCGGACCTCTCCGCGTGGTCCGAACTCCTCGAACCACGGCTTCACTTCGAGGACCGGAGTGCCGTCGATGGCATCCAGGTCCTCGACGTGCAGGTCCAGGCCGTCGACCTTCACGAGCCGGCAGCGGGAAGACCCGAGCCAGTTGATGCGACGCATGTTCCGGTGGCCGAACACACCGACCTCGGGCCAGTCCGGGTTGTCCCGGGGGCGGCGCGCGCCGAAGTTCAGATCGGTCGGGTCGGTCCGGTGGAAACGGAAGATCACGTCGAGGTGGGAGAACTCCTCCAGCCCCTTCGTCGCGTCGAGCGGAAACCTGTCGCCGTCGAGCCGGATGATGGCGCGCGTCCCTCCCCAGTAGTCGTCGGTCGGTTCCGTTCGACCTCCTACAACGTGCCCCAGTGCTTCCACGCTGAAGACGTCACTCATGTGCTTTCCCTCCTTGGAACGGACCGCGCTTGGATGGGCGGGTCAGATGGTGGCTGCCAAGTACTCGGCAGCGCGCCTGTCGACGGCGTCGATGGTCGCCACCTTCCGTCCGCGATAGGGAGACAGCGCGCTGCGGATCCGCAGCGCGACATCGCGGGTGCGGGCAGATCGGACGGTCTGCATGGCGTCGAGTGAATCGGACCAGATCGTGCAGGCCTCGTCGATGGAGTGCTGCCGAGCCTTTACGAGGCCCAGGTGGCCGAGCGTGACTGCGTGAGTCCTGGTGAAGGAGGAGGCCTTGCGGGTCGCAACGCTGCGGGCGAACTCTCTCGCCGCACCTTCCAGGTCGCCGAGGTCTCGCAGTGTCGATGCCGTCTCGTGCGCCAAGGACGCTTCTCCGAAGAAGAACACCCGGGCCGGTTCGTCGTCGCCGGGGGAGGCCGCAGACAGATCGCGTTCGGCTTGGAGCAGCGCGGCGTTCGCCTCCGTGGTGCGTCCCGCAGAGGCCAGGGCGCGTGCGTGGACGACGCCGAGCAGGGAACGTTCGCGTGGGCTGGCGAGCGCATACCTGTTGCCGGCCATGGATGCCTCGGCGACCCTGACGGCGTGGTGGGGTTTCTGGAGGTCGACCGCTTGATGGGCCATGGCGCGCAGGACGTGGCCGGCCATCGCGGGGTCGTCGGCCTCGGCCGCCAGTTTCACGGCGACGGTGTAGTAGTGCTGGGCGGTGGGGTGCTCGCCGTTGTCGAACGCCGTCCACCCGGCCAGATAGGCGAGTTCGGAAGCTGCCGAGAACATCTCCCGCCGCACCTGGTCGGAGGCGAAGGTGCCTTGGAGGAAATCTCCGACGTCCGTGAGGAGGTACTGCGCGACCGCTGTTCGTCCGTGGCCGCCGCCGCGGCGCTGATCGAGTTGGGAGAAGAGTCCGGTCATCTCCCGGACGGCGTTGACGTCGGCCTGGCCGGCGCGGCGCTGTGTGATGCCGCGGCCGTCGGTGCGGGCCATGCTCTCCCACCAGCTGTCGGGGGGGATGTTCAGCGCTCCGAGCGAGTACGTGAGCGTGCGGAGGAGCTGTCTGCGTTCCACGTCAACGTCGATCCGTCCGAGAGCCGCCAGGGCCTTCAGCGTATCCAAGCCCCAGGCGCGTAGGTCCGGTTGATCGTCTCCGAGCCCCATCGCCGCCAGGGTGATGTCCCGGTTCAGCCAGTTGGTGAGCACCTCTGCGAGGTACTGCGGGATGTTCCCGGAGGGTTTCACACCCTGGCGGACCCACTGCGTCACGGACACCCGGCTGGGCCGTGCCGGGTCGTTCTGGCGGGCCGCGACAGCGCATAAAGCCCGGGCGAGGGCTTCGTTCGGCCGACCGGTCTCCCGGATCAGACAGCCCAACTGCTCATTGGGTTGGCGAGTGCGCCCCATGGGGGTCTCCTGGCGATGCCGTTTAACCGGTTTAACAACGGACAGTCGCCAGAAGCTTACTCCCAGCCATTATTGACGGTTTGCTGTTTCGTGCAAGGCAGTTACAGACCGCACTGCAAATGTTCCGTCACCCCGGTCGGCAGTATGGCTTGCCTCCCGACAGCCCCGACCCGAGCGAGTGAGGCGCCTCCATGGAATCCGGATCACGCATCATCACGACGAAGTTCCCCGCCGAACGGGAGCAGATCGGCGAGCTCCGCCGCTGGGCCAAGGCGGCCATGCCGCTGCTCGGGCTCGACCTGGGTGACCGACAGTGCGGCGACTTGCTGGACGACGTGGAGCTCGTCCTGTCCGAACTCGGCACCAATGCCGTTCTGCACGGCTGCGGCGGCGATCGGCCGGACGTGAAGCTGACGGCCTCTCTGGCGTACGCCTCGGGCGTGCTGCGCGTGTCCGTGGCCGACCCGGGTGACGGCCGGCCCGAGTGCCGGCCGACGAGCACCGACGCGACCTGCGGCCGTGGCCTGCGGCTGGTCATCGGGGTCGCGTCCCGGTCCGGTGTTGAGAATCTTCCCGAAGGAGGCAAGGAGATCTGGGCCGAGATCGAGCTGCCCGATCCGGTGCGGCCGGTGACTGTTGTGGTTGATCAGGTCAGCCGGCAGACCGGGATGCCGCGCTCGGAGACCGCCGTACGGGACTCCCCTCCTCGGCCGGCCTGTGGCCGGTTGCCCGGTCGTCCGGCACTCGACCGAACACCGGTGTAGGCGCCGTGCAGTCAGCCGGTGACGCCCGTTGCACGTGACGCCCGGCGGGACGAACGGACCGGTCTCCCTTCCCACCCATCCGTTCAATTCATATGTGAGGACTGCTCCGTGAGCGTCGGAACGCGCACCAGAACGCTGCTCAAGACCATCAGCCCCGCCCGCAGACTGGACATCGCGGCCTCCTACGAGGCCCTGACGCAGGCCTGTGTGGCCACCGGCGACGACCCCGCGAAAGCCGAACTGCTCAGCGACAGCCCGAACCACCTGTGGTCGCTCGGCTCGCGCTCGTGCGCACTCGCCATCGTGCACCCCGACGTGGACGAGGCCTGGGCGCTCATCAAGGGCGCGCAGTTCCTCCGGGAACACCGACTCCCCGTCACCTCCGCCTACTACACCGAGGTCCGCGCGGCCGCCGACGGCCGGGCCGTGACCTTCTGGCGGGATCCCGGGAGGCCGAGCACAGACACCTCCCTGTCCGCGTGGGTGACCGCTCTCGCCCACCGCATCGACCCCGGGGCGGCTCCGTGGCTGCGGGAGCACGACCCGTTCGTCGGCCTGCTGGACGGCCTGGACGACGCGCCGCTGGACGAGTCCGCCTGCCGGTTCCTGCGCGAACGCGCCGCCCAACTGCGCGAGGAGTGGGACTACCTCGACTGGCCGACCCCGGACACCGTCGTCCTCGGCGCCCTCGGCATGGTCCCCTGCCACGATGACGGCACCCACGTCGGACTCCTCCTGCGCCGCCCGCTGACGCGAGGCCACCGCGAGTGGGACCTCGTCGCCGCCCGCTGGCGCTCCGAACTGCTCACCGGCCCGCGTCAGGACCACCGGACCTACGCCGACACCTACCTCTCCTATGAGCGGGAGGGCCGGCTCCCGGACCACCCCTACATCGGAGCCTGGTCCGGCTACCAGGTCGTACGCGACATCGTCGTCCTCACCACGGTGCTGACCACGGTCCGCCGCGCCCACCTCGATGCCGGCATCCGCCAGGAGGCCGCCCACCGCATCGCGTGCCTGCGTGGCGCCCACCCGGTCCCGTGGAACTGGGGTCCGCGATGAAAGTCCGAACCAGGAAACGGAGTTCACAAGGACGTGACCCGAGGATTCTTCATCACCATCGACGGTCTCAGCGCGAGCGGGAAGACCACGGTCGCCCCGCTGGTCGCGGCCCTCGTTGACGGCGTCCACCTCACGGACGACACGTTGCCGACCTTCCCCCGCATGCGTGCGGAGGTGGACGCCGCCGGCATCCTGGCGGCGCGGTTCCACTGGTGGATGATGGCCAATCACGTCAAGTCCGAGACCGCTCGCGCGGTTGTCGGGGCGGGCCGGACCGTGGTGGTCGAGTCCTACTTCCCGCGCACCATCGCCACGCACAGGGCGATGGGTCACGTCTGCGCGCCGGAGTACCCGGAGGGAGTCCTCGTCCCGCATGTGCCGATTCTGCTGGAGGTGGACGAACGCGTCCGCCAGGAGCGGCTTCGTCGGCGGGAGGAGCTGGGGACGCTGAGCTCCTGGCACCGGCGAGAGGAGCCGAACGTGGCCGAAAGCTCCCGTGTGTACCGGGCGTTCGGACTGCTGCGCGTCGACGGCACCGACCGCACGCCTGCCGAGGTGGCTCACAGCATCGCCGATACCGTGCGCTCGTATGCCCGCACCGCATCGAGGAAGGCAATTCCCCATGACCGCAACTGAGTTCGAAGTGAAGATCCTCGACGTCGATCCGGAGGAGATCCGCGTTCTCCTCGCCGAGGCCGGGGCCTCGCACGTGGTCGACCGCTTCCAGCGCCGCTATGTCTACGACATCCCCGGCCGGCCGGGAGCGTGGGTCCGGCTGCGTGACACGGGCACCGACGTCACCCTGTGCGTCAAGGAGATCCACTCCGACGCGATCGACGGCGTGACCGAAACGGAGACGACCGTCGGTGACTTCGACGCCACGAACACGCTCCTCGGCAAGCTCGGCTACCAGCCGAAGGCGTACCAGGAGAACCGTCGGTCCTCCTGGACGCTCGGTGGCGCGGCCATCGAGATCGACCACTGGCCGCTGATCCCCCCGTACGTGGAGATCGAGGGCGTCAGTGCCGAGCACGTCCGGGCGACCGCCCGCGCGCTCAAGTTCCCTCTGGAGGAGCTGACGAGCGAGAACACGACCAAGGTCTACCGCCGGTACGGGATCGACATCGAAGCGATTCCCCGGCTCACGTTCGAGTGATAGGAGACAAGCCTTGTCAGCTACCCACCGTCCGGCGATCAGGGTCGTCCGGGACAGGACCATCCGCATCAAGGTGATCGACGACTGCGGGTTGGCCTGCACGTTCTGCCACAACGAGGGAACGCCGGTTTCCGCCGACAATCGAGGCCGCACCGAACTGCCTTTCGTCGCGGGCCCGGGCAGGACCGGGCGCGTGTCGATCTACAGCGAGACGAACGGGGTCGGCTTCCTTGCCGCGAGGATGGCCCCGGACGTGTCCTTCCGGCGAGCGGTGCGAACCGTGGCGAGGGCGTTCGACGCCGATGAGGTCCACCTCACGGGCGGGGAACCCACCCTTCACACGGAGGTGCCCGCGCTGGTCGCGGCGCTCACCGGTATGGGGTTGAGCGTCGGGATGACCAGCAACGGGGAACGCGGCCGGCAGGTGATGGCGGAGTGCTCCGCGGCCGGACTCGGCCGAGAAGCCCGCCCACGGCGCCGCCCGCGAACTGCGGGAGGAGACCGGTATCACGACCGACCCGGCCCGCCTCCGCCTCGCCTACACCGTCCTCCACCACCAGGGCCAGGCGACCCTGCGCCTCGGGCTGTTCTACCTCGCCACCGAATGGGAAGGGGAGCCCGTCAACCGCGAACCGGAGAAGTGCCTGGACCTGCGCTGGTTCGCCGAGGACGACCTGCCCGACGACCTGATCCCGTACCCCGCCGTCGGCATCCGCGGCGCCCTCACCGACCCCGATGGCCTGGCGCACCACGGACGGTAGCGCAGGGGCCCGCACGTTCGCGTCGAACGTGCGGGCCCCGGCACGAGTACGGTGGCTCAGCGGGTGGCCAGGGACTCCAGGAGGCGGTCGAGGGAGGTGCCGAGGCCCCAGCGGGTGGAGAGTTCCTCCAGGGTCATGGGGTAGAGGGGTTCGCGGGGGAGCGTCGGGTCGAAGTCCGGGAGGGGGGCGTCGGGGGCGACGCGGACGACGGTGGGGGCGACGTCGAGGTAGGCGGCGCCCTCGACGATGTTGCGGCGGCGGGCCGGGGTGAGCTTGGAGCCGAGGTCGAGGGCGGCGGCGCGGATGGCCGGGAGGTCGCCGTACTCGTTGATCAGTTGGGCGGCGGTCTTCTCGCCGATGCCCTTGACGCCGGGCAGGCCGTCGGACGGGTCCCCGCGGAGGGCGGCCATGTCGGCGTACTGGGCGCCGCGTACGCCGTACTTCTCCTGGAGCAGCGCGTCGTCGGTGACCTGGAGGTTGCCCATGCCCTTGACCGGGTAGAGCACGGTGATCCCGCGGGCGTCGTCGACCAGCTGGAAGAGGTCGCGGTCGCCGGTGACGATCTGCACCGGGCCGGTGGCGCGGGCGGTGAGGGTGCCGATCACGTCGTCCGCCTCGTAGCCGGGGGAGCCGACCCGGGCGATGCCGAGGGCGTCCAGCACCTGCTCGATCACGGGGACCTGCGGGGCCAGGGTGTCGGGCACCTCCTCCTCGCCGTCCTCGGCGGCCTCGGCGACCCGGTGGGTCTTGTAGGAGGGGACGAGGTCGACCCGCCACTGCGGGCGCCAGTCGGCGTCCATGCAGGCGACCAGCTGGTCGGGCCGGTGGTCGTGGACCAGCCGGGCGATGAAGTCCAGCAGGCCGCGGACGGCGTTGACCGGCTCACCCTGCGGCGAGCGCAGGGTGTCCGGTACGCCGTAGTAGGCCCGGAAGTACAGGCTGGCGGAGTCGAGCAGCATCAGTCGCGGTGCGGTCACGACTCAGAATCATGCCGCACCGCGACGACAGGAGGGCGGCTTCAGTGCTCGTGCGGGCCGGCGCGGTGGACCGGGCCGTGGGCGTCGGAGCAGTGCTCGACGTCGACGGCCTTGTCGCCCGGCCCGGCGATCTGCAGCAGCGCGCCGGCCTCGTCCTCGCCGACGTGGTCGACCTGGAGGGTGGAGTGGGTGATCCCGTACTCGTCCGAGAGCCGGCGTTGCAGGGAGCGCCGCACCGCGTGGCAGTCGCCGCCGGGGGTGACCAGGATGTGCGCGGACAGGGCGGGCTGGCCGGAGGTGATCTCCCAGATGTGCAGGTCGTGGATCTCCTCGACCAGCGGTTCGGTGACCATCCGGTCGGCCACCGCGTCCGGGTCGATCCCGGCCGGCGCGGCCTCCAGGAAGATCCGCCCGGAGTCCCGGACCAGCGCGATGCCGGCCTTGAGCATCAGCGCGACGACGATCAGCGAGGCGATGGCGTCGGCCCGGGCGAAGCCGGTGGTCAGCACGATCGCGCCGGCGACGGCGGTGGCGATGAAGGCGTACAGGTCGGTCAGGACGTGCTGGAAGGCGCCTTCGACGTTCAGCGAGCTGCGGTTGGCCTTGGACATGCACCAGGTGGCCGCGAGGTTGACGACGATCCCGACCAGCGCGGTGACCAGCACCAGCGAGCCGGTGACCTGCGGCGGCTCGAACAGCCGGGTGATCGCCTCGTAGCCCAGCCAGGCCGACAGCACCAGCAGGGTGACCCCGTTGGCCTGCGCGGAGAGGATCTCGGCGCGCTTGAGGCCGTAGGTGTAGCCGCCCCGGGCCGGGCGGGCGGCGAGCCGCATGGCGATCAGCGCGAGCACGATCGAGGCGGCGTCGGTGAGCATGTGCGCCGCGTCCGAGATCAGGGCCAGGGACTGGGCGGCGAAGCCGACCACGACCTCGCCGGCCATGAAGACGACGATCAGGGCGAGGGCGCTGAGCAGCCAGCGGCGGTCCGCGTCGGCGGCGACCCCGTGCGAGTGGCCGCCGTGCCCGCCGGAGCCGTGCGCGTGCCCGCCGGAACCGTGCGAGTGCGAGGGCGAGTGCCTCTGGTCATGCGCATGATCATCGTGCGAGTGCTCGTGCCCGGCCATGGAAGTCCTCTCTGGGCGCACGGGTGGGAAAGGGGGCGCGCTGCGACCGCCCCGCAACCGAAGTGAACCGCAGAATCGACAAAGATCCAAAGGCTGTACTGGTGACCGTTGTCGTTGCCGTTCGGAGGGCCGGACCCGGTGCACGCCGCACCCCTCCGACCGGCTGAATTCCCCTACCCCCGCGCCCAGTTGATCTACCCCAGCGCCAGCGCGTCGAGGACCGCCGCGGTGGCCGCCCGGACCAGGGCCCGCATCAGCCGGAGGTCCTCCCCCTGTTCCGGGTGCCACTGCACCCCGAGCGCGAACCCCGGCCCCTCCACCGCCTCCACCGTCCCGTCCGGCGCGTGGGCGCTCACCCGCAGGCCCGCCCCCACCCGGTCGACGGCCTGGTGGTGGAAGGTCGGCACCTCCAGCTCGCTCTCCGGCAGCAGCCCGCCCAGCAGCGTCCCCGGCACCGGCCGCACCAGGTGCGAGCCGTAGCACCCGGGCGAGCCGCCGTGCACGTCCACCGGCACCACGTCCGGCAGGTGCTGCACCAGCGTCCCGCCGCACACCACGTTCAGGACCTGCATCCCCCGGCAGACGGCCAGCAGCGGCATCCCCGCCGCCAGCGCCGACCGCAGCAGCGCGACCTCCCAGGCGTCCCGCTCCGGCGAGTCCACCTCCGTCGCCGGGTGGGCCGGCTCCCCGTAGTACGCCGGGTCGATGTCCGGACCGCCCGCGATCACCAGGCCGTCCAGCCGGGCCAGCACCTCGGGGGCGCGCTCCGGGACGTCCGGCGGCAGCAGGACCGCGATCCCGCCGGAGTCCCGGACCTGCGCGGTGTACCGCTCGGGCAGTAGGGCCACCCGGCGGCCCCGCCAATCGCTCCAACTCGCGTCCACCAGGTAGGTGCTGACGCCGATCAAAGGCCTGCGATCCATGGCGCGCATTCTCCCCCCGGAGCACCTGATCCACCGTCAGCCACGCGCGTCGGCGCGCCACGGGCGTCCGGCACCCACCCGACACCCACCCGACACCCATCCGCCGCCCACCCCGCCCTCTTCCGCCCCGCGAGTCTCAGGCCGTACGGTTCGCTGTGACCGCTTGATCTCGAAGAGTGATCGAGGAGGAGGGTTCGGCATGTCCGAAACGCCCGATCGGGCCGCCGCGGGCTCGCCGCGCCGGCCGCCGCTGACCCTGGACGGGCTGCGCACCCTGGTGGACGCCGGCGAGGTGCACACCGTCGCGCTCGCCTTCACCGACATGCAGGGCCGCCTCCAGGGCAAGCGCTTCGCCGCCCGGTTCTTCCTCGACGAGGTGGCCGAGCACGGCGCCGAGGCCTGCGACTACCTGCTGGCCGTCGACGTCGACCTGAACACCGTGGACGGCTACGCCTTCTCCTCCTGGGCCACCGGCTACGGCGACTTCGCGATGCGCCCCGACCTCGGCACCCTGCGGCTGACCCCCTGGCAGCCCGGCACCGCCCAGGTCACCGCCGACCTCGCCCGGCACGGCGGCCACCCGGTGGACGCCGCCCCGCGCCAGCTGCTGCGCCGCCAGATCGCCCGGCTCGCCGAGTACGGCCTGGCCGCCGACATCGGCACCGAACTGGAGTTCCTGGTCTTCCGCGACACCTACGAGCAGGCCTGGCTGGGCGGCTACCGCGGCCTGACCCCGGCGAACCTCTACAACGTGGACTACTCGATGCTGGGCACCGCCCGGGTCGAGCCGCTGCTGTCCCGGATCCGCACCGAGATGGCCGGCGCCGGCCTGGTGGTGGAGTCCGCCAAGGGCGAGTGCAACCTCGGCCAGCACGAGATCGCCTTCCGTTACGCCGATGCCCTCACCACCTGCGACCAGCACAGCGTCTACAAGACCGGCGCGAAGGAGATCGCGGCCCAACTCGGCTGCGCGCTCACCTTCATGGCCAAGTACGACGAGCGCGAGGGCAACAGCTGCCACATCCACCTCTCGCTGCGCGACGCCGTCGGCGCCCCCGCCTTCGCCGACCGGGACGGCCGGATGACCGACACCATGCGGCACTTCCTGGCCGGCCAGCTGGTCGCGCTGCGCGAGTTCAGCCTGCTGTACGCGCCGAACATCAACTCCTACAAGCGCTACCGCCCGGGCTCCTTCGCCCCGACCGCCGTCGCCTGGGGCCGGGACAACCGCACCTGCGCCTACCGGGTGGTCGGCCACGGCCCCGGCCTGCGGATGGAGAACCGGGTGCCGGGCGGCGACGTCAACCCGTACCTCGCGGTGGCCGGGATGATCGCGGCCGGCCTGCACGGGCTGCAGCGCAAGCTGGATCTGCCCGCCCCCTGCCTCGGCAACGCCTACGCGGTCGAGGAGTACGCCCGGGTGCCCGGCTCGCTGCGCGAGGCCGCCGGGCTGTGGGCGGACAGCGCACTGGCCCGCGAGGCCTTCGGCGACGACGTGGTCGAGCACTACCTGAACATGGCCCGGGTCGAGCAGGCCGCCTACGACGGGGCGGTCACCGACTGGGAGCGCTACCGATCCTTCGAACGGATGTGAGCCATGACCGAGCCGAACGCGACCGCGGGGAGCAGCACCGTCCGCAACCCCGCCACCGGCGAGGTGCTCGCGACCGTCCCCGACACCGCCCCCGAGCAGCTGGACGCGGCCGTCCGGCGGGCGGTGAGGGCCCAGGCGGGCTGGGCCGCGCTGGCCCCCGGTGAACGCGCCCGGCTGCTGCGCCGGTTCGCCGACCAGGTCGAGGCGCACGTCCCGGAGCTGGCCGCTCTGGAGGTGGCGGAGGCCGGCCACCTCCGGGCCAACGCCCGCTGGGAGGCCGGCAACGTCCGGGACCTGCTGGAGTACGCCGCCGGGGGAGTGGAGCGGCTGACCGGCCGGCAGATCCCGGTCCCCGGCGGCCTGGACGTGACCTTCCACGAGCCGGTCGGCCTGGTCGGGGTGATCGCGCCGTGGAACTTCCCGATGCCGATCGCCGCCTGGGGCTTCGCCCCCGCCCTGGCGGCCGGCAACGCCGTCCTGCTCAAACCCGCCGAGGCCACCCCGCTGACCGCTCTGCGGCTGGCCGAACTCGCCCTCGCGGCGGGCCTGCCCGAGGGCCTGTTCCAGGCCGTCCCCGGCGCGGGCGCCACCACCGGGCGGGCCCTGGTGGACCACCCGGCCGTCCGCAAGATCGTCTTCACCGGCTCGACCCTCGTCGGCAAGGAGGTCGCCGCCCGCTGCGCCGCCCGCGCCAAGCGGGTCACCCTGGAGCTCGGCGGCAAGAGCCCCAACATCGTCTTCGCCGACGCCGACCTGGCCCGCGCCGCCGACCCGCTCTCCTTCGCCGACAACAGCGGCCAGGACTGCTGTGCCCGCAGCCGGATCCTGGTCCAGCGCGAGGTGTACGAGGACTTCCTCGCCCTGCTGCTGCCCGCCGTCGACACCCTGCGCACCGGCGACCCGACCGACCCGCAGACCCAGCTCGGCCCGCTGATCTCGGCCGCCCAGGTCCGCCGGGTGGCCTCCTACCTCACCCCCGACCTGCCGGTGCTGGCCCGCGGCAAGGTCCCGGACGGGCCCGGCTACTGGTACCCGCCGACGGTCGTCGCCCCCGAGGACCCGGAGGTCCCGGCCGTCACCGAGGAGATCTTCGGCCCGGTCGCCGCCGTCCTGCCGTTCACCGACGAGGCCGACGCGCTGCGGCTGGCCAACGCCACCCGCTACGGCCTGTCCGGCTCGATCTGGACCCGGGACGTCGGCCGTGCGCTGCGCCTGGCCCGGGGCGTACGGGCGGGCAACCTGTCGGTCAACTCGCACTCCTCGGTGCGCTACTGGACGCCCTTCGGCGGCTTCGGCGAGTCCGGGGTGGGCCGCGAGCTGGGGCCGGACGCGCTGCGCCACTTCACCGAGACCAAGAACGTCTTCATCCACAGCGAGGAGTGACAGCCCGATGAGCGAGAAGCACGCCGCTCCGGACGAGCCCGTCTGCCGCCGGCTGGTCGGCCGCACCGCCGTGGTCACCGGCGCGGGCAGCGGGATCGGCCTGGCCGCCGCCCGCCGGCTCGCCTCGGAGGGCGCGAAGGTGGTCTGCGCCGACCTCGACGAGGAGACCGGGCGGGCCGCCGCCAAGGAGGTCGGCGGGCTGTTCGTGCACACCGACGTCACCGACCCGTCCATGGTCGAGGCGCTGTTCGACGAGGCGTACGAGACCTGCGGCAGCGTGGACGTCGCGTTCAACAACGCGGGCATCTCGCCGCCCGAGGACGACTCGATCCTGACCACCGGCCTGGACGCCTGGCGCAGGGTCCAGGAGGTCAACCTGACCTCGGTCTATCTGTGCTGCAAGGCAGCGCTGCCGTACATGCGCCGGCACGGGCGGGGCTCGATCATCAACACCGCCAGCTTCGTGGCCCGGATGGGCGCGGCCACCTCGCAGATCTCCTACACCGCCTCCAAGGGCGGGGTGCTGGCGATGTCCCGCGAGCTGGGCGTGCAGTTCGCCCGGGAGGGCATCCGGGTCAACGCGCTCTCGCCGGGGCCGGTGGACACCCCGCTGCTGCGCGAGCTGTTCGCGAAGGACCCGGAGCGGGCCGCCCGCCGGCTGGTGCACATCCCGCTCGGCCGGTTCGCCCGGGCCGAGGAGATCGCCGCCGCGGTGGCCTTCCTGGCCAGCGACGACTCCTCGTTCATCACGGCGAGCGAGTTCCTGGTCGACGGCGGCATCTCCGGGGCGTACGTCACACCGCTGTAGCCGTACGCGGGGCGCGGCGGTCGGGCCGTGGCAGGGCCGCGGAAGGGTCGCCGCCGGGGTTCTCACCGGAATCTCATCGAAAACGGCGGGAATTCCGGGCCGCGCTGATTTCGCGTTTATCCGGCTGCCTTTAGATTCTCTACCGTGAGCGAGCAGATTCCCGCCGGGTGGTACCCGGACCCCAAGAACACCACCGGCGACCCGAGGCCGCAGCGCTGGTGGGACGGCAAGGGCTGGACGGCCGACACCCGGCCCGCACCCTCGGACGCCCCGGCGCCGCAGGCTCCGGAGGCGGAGCCGACGGCCGCCGCGGACCCGGGGCCGGGAGCGGCCGAGCGGACCACGGTGCTGGAGGGCGAGGTGCTGGAGAGCGGCCCGACCGTCCGCTACCCGGAGCCGCCGCCCTTCGGCACCGCCTACGGCTCGCCCGCCGGGCCGCCGCGCAAGGCCCGGCGCAAGCCCTCCAAGCTC
>NZ_JBHVET010000158.1:0-13086 GCF_042802135.1 Kitasatospora sp. NPDC057512 | reverse complement strand
GGGGGCGACGACCACATGGCCCTGGTGGCGGGTGGGGGGCATGGCGCGCTCCTCGCTTCCGTACGGGTCTGGCGGGGGTTCCGGGACGTGCGTCCGGCTGACGTGCGTCCAGCATGGGCCCGGGTGGCCCGCAGGTGCGAGACCCCCGCCCGGCGCGGCCGGGCTGCCGGGGCCGGCCCGGTGGTGCGCCCCCTCCCCGCCGTCCCCCCGCCCGCTTCCGACGCACGAGGGGCTCCCCTCGGCAGGGAGGGGGCCGGGCGACGCGTACCAGGCACGACCGAAGTGCCCCCAGGGGGACGTACGCGTCACCGGCTTGGATCGACCGACGGGCGGGCGGATGAGCCCCGGCCCGCACGCCGGTCGGGTCCGGCCTCCTGGCGGCGCGGGCACGACCGGATAGGTACACGCCACCAGGAGGAACTCGGGGCCGGGGGCTCCGCGCGGGAGCCCCCGGGGAGGGGTTACCCGACCTCGCGCCCGGAGAGCCGCTCGACGCCGCGCAGCAGCGCCGAGTGGTCGAGTGAGCCGTCGCCGTTGGCCCGGGCGGAGGCGACCAGCTGGGCCACCACGGCGCCGACCGGCAGCGCGGCGCCCACGGCGCGGGCGGCGTCGGTGACGATGCCCATGTCCTTGTGGTGCAGGTCGATCCGGAAACCGGGGGCGAACTCGCGGTTCAGCATGTTCGCCCGCTTGCGGTTGAGCACGGTGGAGCCGGCCAGGCCGCCGCCGAGCACGTCCAGCGCGGCCGCGAGGTCGACGCCGGCGTTCTCCAGGAACACCACGGCCTCGGCGAGCACCTGGATGTTGACCGCGACGATCAGCTGGTTGGCGGCCTTGACGGTCTGGCCGGCGCCGGCCGGGCCGACGTGGACGACCGTGGTGCCCAGCGCGTCGAACAGCGGCTTCGCCTCGGCGAAGTCCTCGGCCGCACCGCCGACCATGATCGACAGGACGGCCTCGACGGCGCCGGCCTCACCGCCGGAGACCGGGGCGTCCAGGGTGCGGACGCCCTTCTCCCTGGCGGCGGCCTCGACCCTGACCGAGGTCTGCGGGGTGATCGAGGACATGTCGATCACCAGGGTGCCGGGCCTGGCGTTCTCCAGCACGCCGCCCTCGCCCAGGACGACCTGTTCGACCTGCGGGTCGGCCGGG
The DNA here is from genome assembly GCF_042802135.1 of Kitasatospora sp. NPDC057512. Lineage (NCBI taxonomy): Bacteria > Bacillati > Actinomycetota > Actinomycetes > Kitasatosporales > Streptomycetaceae > Kitasatospora > Kitasatospora sp. NPDC057512. The sequence continues at coordinate 11,934 of NZ_JBHVET010000158.1, read as the reverse complement.
ACCATGGTGATGACCACCTCGGCGTCCCTGACCGCCTCCGCGATGCCGGCGGCGCCGTGGCCGCCGAGCGCGACCAGGGCGTCGATCGGCGGCCGGGTGAGGTTGAAGCCGGTGACGTGGTGGCCGGCCTTGACCAGGTTGGCGGCCATCGGGCTGCCCATGATGCCGAGGCCGATGAAGGCGATCTTGCGGCTCATCGCGTCGAGCTCCTTACGTCTGCGGGTGGGAGGTCGGGTGGGTGGGCAGCGCGGCCGGGCGGCTCCGCTACTGGGCGGCGCGCAGCTCGCGCGGCAGCCACCCGAAGCTGTCGGCGCTGACGCCGCCGGAGGGGCGGTACTCCAGGCCGACGGAGCCCGCGTAGCCCGCGGCCGTGAGCCGGGCGAACAGGTCCTCGAAGTCCAGCTCGCCGGTGCCGGGCTCGTTGCGGCCCGGGGTGTCGGCGATCTGCACGTGGCCGATGCGGTCGGCGTGGGTGTCGATGACCGCCGCCAGGTCCTCGCCGTTCCTGGCCAGGTGGTACAGGTCGCAGAGGAACCGGGCGTTCCCCAGGCCGGTGGCGGCGTTGACCCGGTCGACCACCTCGACCGCGGCGGCGGCCGAGACCAGCGGGTAGTCCGGCGACTCGGCCCTGTTCAGGGCCTCGATCAGCAGGACGGCGCCGATCCCGTGCGCGGCCCGCGCGGCGAGCACCAGGTTCTCCAGCGCGAGCGCGTCCTGCTCGGCCGGGTCGACGCCCTCGACCCGGTTGCCGTACAGCGCGTTGAGCGCGGTGGCGCCGAGCGAGGCGGCGAGTTCCGCGGCGACCGGGAGGTTGGCGCGGAAGCGGTCCCGCTCGGCGGGCACCGAGACGGTTCCGCGGGCGCCCTTGCTCAGGTCGTCCAGGAGGTTGAGGCCGGTGAGCCGCACGCCGGCGTCGGTGAACGCCTTGCGCAGCGCGTCCAGTTCGGCCTGCGAGGGGTCGTGCTCGGCGCCGAAGGGCCACCACAGTTCGGCCGCGGTGAAGCCGGCCGCGGCGGCCGCGGCGGGGCGCTCCAGGAGCGGCAGTTCGCCGAACAGGATCGACAGGTTGACCGTGAAGCCGTGCTTGGCGGCCGCCGTCACGTCGCTCACCTCTCATCTCTCTTCCTTCATCCGCAACTTCCACGATCCGGAAGAGGGATTCTGTGTAGTGGAAGCATCTCCGGCCCGCCGAGCGGGTGTCAAGGGAGTCGCAACATTTTGTTGAAGCAGCCCGAGGGCCCCGACGAGCGCTGCGAGGGCGCGCCGGGGACACGCCGGGGACACGCCGTCCGCGGGGGCCGGACCGTTCGATCCCCCGGCCCCTGCCCGCCCGCACCCCCGCTCGCTACAGTGACCCCGTGCGATTGATGGTGGAGTTCACGACAGAACCGTTCGAACTGGACACGTTCCCGGAGCACGCCGCGGCGGCTCGCAGGGTGGTCGACGACGCCGGCCTGGACGTCTCGGTCGGCCCCTTCGGCACCGGTGCCGAAGGCGGGGCCGAGCAGGTCCTCGCCGCGGTGACCAAGCTGCTCAGGGAGACCCTGGACGCCGGGGCGACCCGGATCTCGGTCCAGGTCAGCGTGCTGGGCGAGGAGGACGGTACGCCGTGACCGAGAACGTGGAACACCCGCTCGCCGCGGCGGTGAAGCCGCTGCTGGCCGCGGTCGGCGCGACGCTCGTCCCGCCGGACGAGGCGAAGCCCGACGACGTGGTCCTGGAGTGGGAGGGCACCCCGGCCCTGGCCGTCCGACTGCCGCACCTGAGCAGCGCGTTGGACCGGCTGCTCACCGAGATGACCCGCCAGTTCGACGGCCGTCCGCTGGCCGAGCTCGACCGCCTGGAGAAGCAGCGGGTCGTCGCCCTGCTGGAGGAGCGCGGCGCCTTCACCGTCCGCCACGGCGTGGAGACCGTCGCCTCCGCCCTGGGCGTCAGCCGCTTCACCGTGTACAACTACCTGAACCGCCAGGACGGCGCGAAGTCGTCCTGACGCTCCGGTTCGACGCCCCCCGGGGCGCGTGCGGGCCTCCGCTCCGGGGGCTTCCGAACGGGTGACCCCGCCGGCACGGCAGGACCGGATCGGCCTGCGGCGGGGCACACTTGGCGAATCGCACACGAAAGGGCCCGGCATCGGGGCCCGGTTCAAAACGTGACCACCAACCGTTCAACAAAGTGTTGACGGCCGGGTGGGGCCGATCTAGCTTTTCCGGGTGGCACCACTCTTCAGGAGGTCCACTCGTGACCAACCACCCCCACACCCTTGACGTCCTGGCCGCGACCGATGCCGCGGAACTGGAAGGGATCCTGCTGGAGGTCTGCTCCAGCCCCCGCTGGGCCGCCGCGGTCGCCGCGGCCCGACCCTGGTCCGACCGCGACACCCTGCTCGCCGCCAACGCGACGGCCATGGCGTCACTGACGACCGAGGACCTGCGCGACGCGATGGCCGGCCACGCCCGGATCGGCCGGCCGACCGCCGGCGACGCCGTCTCCGAGCGCGAACAGGCCGGAATCCAGGGCGTGGACCAGGCGGTCCTCGACGCACTGCACGAGGCCAACGCCGCCTACGAGGCCAAGTTCGGCCACGTGTTCCTGATCTGCGCGACCGGCCGCACCGCGGTCGGCATGCTCGCCGCCCTGCGCGAACGCCACCCCAACGACGCCGCCACCGAGGCGGAGATCGTCCGAGGGGAGCTGCGCAAGATCAACGACATTCGACTCAACCGCCTGCTCGACACGCCGTGACGAATCGTCACATCGCGTTGCACCACCCCTTGCCAGGCACTTCCAGGATTTACTGACGCATCGTCACTTCTGCCATCAGTAAGGTCACTTCACTCATGACCGGCATCTCCACCCACGTGCTCGACACCACCCTCGGCCGACCGGCCGAGGGCGTCCCAGTCGAGCTCGCACTGCACACCGAGGGTGGCTGGCGGGTGCTCGGCACCTCCGCCACGGACTCCGACGGCCGGGTCAGGGACCTGCCGGCCGTGGAGGCGGGCTCGGTCGTCCGGCTGCTCTTCGACACCGGCTCGTACTCCGCGCCCACGTCCGCCGAGCCGCCGTTCTTCCCCGAGGTCTCGATCGTCTTCACGGTCGCGCCCGAACAGCACCACTACCACGTGCCGTTGCTGCTCAACCCGTTCGGATACTCGGTCTACCGCGGAAGCTAGTGGACCGACCTGGAAAGCTTAGGAGTCACGTCATGGCCCACGTGCTCGGTCAGAACCAGTACGGCAAGGCGGAGAACCGCATCGTCCGGATCCACCGCGACTCCACCCGGCACGAGATCAAGGACCTGAACGTCTCGGTCTCGCTCCGCGGCGAGTTCGAGGACGTCCACCTCACCGGGTCCAACGCCAACTGCCTTCCCACCGACACCACCAAGAACACCGTCTACGCCTTCGCCAAGGAGTACGGCATCGAGTCGGCCGAGGCGTTCGGCATCCTCCTGGCCCGCCACTTCGTCGACGACACCGAGCGCGGCGTCGTGCACGGCGCCCGGATCCGGATCGAGGAGTACTCCTGGGACCGGATCCGGACGCCGGACAGTTCGGCCCGCTTCATCGGCTCGGAGGAGGTCGGCCACTCCTTCGTCCGCAACGGCCAGGAGGTCCGCACCAGCGAGATCGTCTACGACGGGGAGTCCGTCCAGGTCATCTCCGGCCTGAAGGACCTGGTCGTCATGAACTCCACCAACTCGGAGTTCTGGGGCTACATCAAGGACGGCTACACCACCCTCCAGGAAGCGTACGACCGCATCCTCGCCACCCAGGTCACCGCCCGCTGGAAGTTCGGCTACAGCGGCCGGGACGGCGAGGCCCAGCCCAACTGGAACCGCTCCTACACCCACGTGAAGCGGCACCTGCTGGAGGCGTTCGCCGAGACCTACTCCTACTCGCTGCAGCAGACCCTGCACGCGATGGGCACCCGGGTCCTCAACAACCGCGCCGAGGTGGACGAGGTCCGCCTGGAACTGCCGAACAAGCACCACTTCCTGGTCGACCTGGAGCCGTTCGGCCTCAAGAACGAGAACGAGGTCTACTTCGCCGCGGACCGCATGTACGGCCTGATCGAGGGCACCGTGCACCGCGAGGGCGTCGTCCCGGTCATCCCGGTCGCCTGACCTCCCCCGCCCCCAGCACCTTCACCATCCCCACCACCCCCAGGCGGACGCCGCCCGGAATCGCCGCACCCCCGGCCCCCACGGGCCGGCCGGCCGGGCGGGCCGCCCCACCGGCCCCATCACAGGGCACCACCCGCACCAGCGGTTCTTCTCCACCTCCACCCCCACCCACCGGAGTTCGTGTCTGCCTCGCGGCGGCCGGCCCGGGGCACTGGAGAGCCCGGCCGAGGGATCCTTGCACCGCCGTCCCGCCCCCGGTCGTACCGGCACCAGCACCAGCCGCACTCCAGCGCCACGGGCGCGCCGGGAGCCACGGGCACAAGAGGGGCTCGACATGGCACCCAGCAACACCACCAGTACCGACGGCGGTTCCACCCCGGAGAGAACGCAAGGCCCGGACGGCCCGGGCACCCCGGACGGCCCGGACAGCGCGCCGGCACACCGCACCGGCAAGCCGCCCCGGCCCGGAACCCATCCCGTGGACGAGGTGCTGCCCCCGGTGAAGCTGTTCTCCACCGGACTCCAGCACGTCGCCGCGATGTACGCGGGGGTCGTCGCACCCCCGCTCATCGTCGGCGCCAGCGTCGGGCTCTCCCCCGCCGAACTCGCCCTGCTCATCTCGGCCAGCCTGTTCACCGCCGGACTGGCCACCCTCCTCCAGACCCTCGGCATCTGGAAGATCGGCGCGCGGCTGCCGTTCGTGAACGGCGTCTCCTTCGCGGGGGTCGCGCCCATGATCGCCATTGCCAAGGGCTCCATCGAGAAGACGGGAGGACCGAAGGAGGCCCTCCCGGTGATCTTCGGAGCGGTGATCGTCGCGGGGCTCCTGTGCTTCCTCGCGGCGCCGTACTTCTGCAAGCTCATCCGGTTCTTCCCCCCGGTCGTCCAGGGCACCGTGATCACCCTCATCGGGGTGTCCCTGCTCCCGGTGGCGGTCAACTGGGCGCGCGGCGGCTCGCCGGGCGCCCCCGGGTACGGCTCCGTGCGGGCCGTCGGCCTCGCCGCGATCACCCTCGTCGCGGTGGTGCTCTGCAACCGGCTGCTGCGCGGGTTCTGGCAGCAGCTGTCCCTGCTCGTCGGCCTGGCGTTCGGCACCCTGATCGCCTTCCCGCTGGGGCTCGCCGACTTCGGCGCGGTCGAGGACGCGAAGGTCTTCTCGCTCCCCTCCCCGTTCCACTTCGGCGCGCCCGTGTTCGACGCCGCCGCGATCGTCTCGATGTGCATCGTCATGGTGGTCGCGATGACCGAGTCCACCGCCGACATGCTCGCCCTCGGCAGGATCGTCGACCGCGAGGCGGACGAACCCACCCTCGCCGCCGGCCTGCGGGCCGACGGCCTGGCCACCGCGCTCAGCCCCGTCTTCAACGGCTTCGCCGCCAGCGCCTTCGCCCAGAACATCGGGCTGGTGGCGCTGACGAAGATCCGCAGCCGCTTCGTGGTCGCGGCCGGCGGAGGCATCCTGGTCCTGCTGGGGCTGTTCCCGGTGCTGGGCTCGGTCGTCTCCCTGGTGCCGCAGCCCGTCCTCGGCGGCGCCGGGATCGTGCTCTTCGGCACGGTCGCGGCCAGCGGCATCCGCACCCTCGCGGAGGCCGGCATGGAGTCCGGCTCGAACACCATCCTGGTGTCCGTCTCGCTCGGGGTCGGCATCGTCCCGATCGCCGCGCCGACGTTCTACGACTCCTTCCCGGAGGCCGCCCGGACCCTGCTGCACTCGGGGATATCGGCCGGCTGCGTGGTGGCCGTCCTGCTCAACCTGCTCTTCCACCACGTCGGGGCCGCCCGTCGCTCCAGGCCCGACCAGGGCTCCGGCGCGACGGTGCCGGCGGCTCCGACCGCTCCCGCGGTGCCGTCGGTGCCGACAGGTCCCACGGTTCCGACGGGTCCCACGGTTCCGACCGTTCCGACGGTTCCGACGGCGACGCCGTCCTGACCGGCCCCGGGAGGGGCGTGCGCCACGGTGCGCACCCCTCCCGGCCCTCCCCCCTAGGAGTCACACCATGGCAGTCCAGCCCCCGCCCACCGACCAGCGGGTCGTGATCGAGAACGTCGCGATCGCCACCGTGGACGCGAACGACACCGAGTACGCCCGCGGCCACGTGGTCCTCCTCGGCAACACCATCGAGGCGGTGGGCGACGGCCCCGCCCCCGCGTGGCTGGACAACGTGGTGCGCCGGATCAACGGCGAGGGCCACCTGGCCACCCCCGGCCTGGTCAACACCCACCACCACTTCTACCAGTGGATCACCCGCGGCCTGGCCCAGGACGACATCCTGTTCGACTGGCTGGTCGCCCTCTACCCGACCTGGGCGCGGATCGACGAGCGGCTCGTGCACGCCGCCAGCCAGGGCTCCGCCGCCGCGCTGCTCAAGTCCGGCTGCACCACCGCCTCGGACCACCACTACGTCTTCCCGACGGACGGCGGCGACATCCTCGGCGCCTCCGTCGAGGCCGTCCAGGAGCTCGGCCTGCGCTTCACCGCGCTGCGCGGCTCGATGGACCGCTCGCAGAAGGACGGCGGGCTGCCGCCGGACCACGCGGTCGAGGAGCTCGACGACATCCTGGCCGCCTCCGAGGCCGCAGTGGACCGCTACCACGACTCCTCCTTCGGCTCGATGCTGCACATCGCCCTCGCGCCCTGCTCGCCCTTCTCCGTCTCCACCGACCTGCTCCGGCAGTCCGCCGAACTCGCCCGCCGCAAGGGCGTCCGGCTGCACACCCACGGCTCGGAGACGGCCGAGGAGGAGGCGTTCTGCAAGGAGCTGTTCGGCATGGGGCCGACCGACTACTTCGAGTCGGTGGGCTGGCTCGGCGAGGACGTCTGGATGGCGCACTGCGTGCACATGAACGACTCCGACATCGCCAAGTTCGCCGAGACCGGCACCGGCGTCGCCCACTGCCCGTCCTCCAACGCCCGCCTGGCGGCCGGGATCGCGCGGGTGCCCGACATGCTCCGGGCCGGCGTCCCGGTCGGGCTCGGGGTGGACGGCACCGCCTCCAACGAGTCCGGCGAGCTGGGGACGGAGCTGCGCAACGCCCTGCTGATCAACCGGCTGCACGGCTCCCCCGCCGCGCTGACCGGGCGGCAGGCGCTGCGCCTGGGCACCATGGGCGGCGCCCGGGTGCTCGGCCGACAGGACGAGATCGGCTCGATCGAGGTCGGCAAGCTCGCCGACCTGGCGCTGTGGAAGATCGACGGGGTCATGCACTCGTCCATCGCCGACCCGGTCGCCGCGCTCACCTTCGGCGCGCTGCCGCCGCTGTCGGTGCTGTTCGTCAACGGCAACGCGGTGGTCGAGAAGGGGCGGCTGACCACCGTCAACGAGGACCGGATCGCACGCGACTGCGCCCGCGCCGCCCGCGAGCTGGCGGCCCGTCCGGTCTAGGGGCCGGTCCGGTCCAGGGCCGGTCCGACGCCCACCCCGTACTCCGGGGGCGCCCAGGGACGGTGCGCCTCCGGGCTCCGCGCGCCTTCGGCGACGGACGGACGACAACGGCAGACGGATGACAGCTGACAACTTTCGTCATCTGTTATCTGTTATCTGTCATCTGTCGTTTGTTCGCTGTCACCGGTGCGCGGACCGCGGCCCCGGACCCACGGCGAGGGTCCGGGGCTGCCGGCGCACCCGGCAGCAGCCGTCAGGCCGTACGCCCGATCGACGCCAGGTAGGCGCGCCAGCCGCCGTGGTGGGTGATCTCCCGGTGGACACCGCGCTCCAGCTCACCCCGGGAGAGCAGCATGGACAGGCACGCGGAGCCGTCCTCCAGCTCGATGACGCCCAGTTCCAGCTCCCGCGGCTCCCCCGGCAGGATCACGTCCCGCAGCCGCTCCAGGGGGATGTCGTACAACTCGCCCTCGATGGCCGTGTCCGCCCCCGGGTCGGCCAGCAGTCCCGGGCAGACGTCCGTACCGCCACTGTGGTCGATGGAGAAGAAGCGGTAGCCGGGGGCCGTCCTGGCCGGCCCGACCAGCGAGTCGGCGACCTTCGCGTGGAAGGGACCGCCGACCATCGCCTGGCCGTTGAAGAACATCCGCGCCATGGGTGAACTCCTCACGTGGACAAGACCGTTCCGTACGGCGACGAGAGGACGGATGGGATTCGTCGCCGCACGGAACGGAGTGGTGGGCCGCCGGGGCACCGCAGCCAGGCAGGCGCCGGCGGGCAGGCCGGGATCAGCCCAGCAGCGGGAGGGCGGGGAGGGTCAGGAAGTCCACGAACTCCTCGGCCAGGGAGACCTGTTCGAAGAGCCGGGCGGCCTCCTGCCAGCGGCCGGCGCCGTAGGCCTCCTCGCCCAGTTCGGCGAGGAGGCCGGCCAGCTCCGCGGCGACCAGGGAGCGGACCAGTTCGGCGGTGGCCTTCTCGCCGGTGTCGGACAGCACGACCCCGTTGTGGATCCACTGCCAGATCTGCGAGCGGGAGATCTCGGCGGTGGCGGCGTCCTCCATCATGTTGAAGATGCCGACGGCCCCGAGCCCGCGCAGCCAGGCCTCGATGTAGCGGATGCCGACCTGGACGGCGTTGTGCAGCCCCGCGCGGGTGCAGGTGCCGCCGGCGCCGGCGATGTCGAGGAGCTGGGCCGCGGTCACCGGCTCGGCCGGGCCGGGGTTGTCCTTCTGGTGGGGCCGCTCGCCGAGCACCGCGTCGAAGGAGGCCCGGGCGACCGGCACCAGGTCGGGGTGGGCGACCCAGGAGCCGTCGAAGCCGTTCCCGGCCTCGCGGTCCTTGTCCGCCTTGACCTTCTCCAGTGCGGCCGCGTTGACCTCCGGGTCACGGCGGCTCGGGATGAAGGCGGCCATGCCGCCGATCGCGTGGGCGCCGCGCCGGTGGCAGGTCCGCACCAGCAGCCGGGTGTAGGCGGCCATGAACGGCGAGGCCATCGTGACGCTGTTGCGGTCCGGCAGGATGTAGTGCTCACCGGCGTCGCGGAAGTTCTTGACGATCGAGAACAGGTAGTCCCAGCGCCCGGCGTTGAGGCCGGCCGCGTGGTCGCGCAGCTCGTAGAGGATCTCGTCCATCTCGAACGCGGCGGTGATGGTCTCGATCAGCACGGTCGCCCGGATCGTGCCGTGCGGGATGCCGAGTTCGGCCTGGGCGTGGGTGAACACGTCGTTCCACAGCCGGGCCTCGCGGTGGCTCTCGGTCTTCGGCAGGTAGAAGTACGGGCCGGAGTTGGGGTCCTCGGCGCCCTTGGCCAGCAGCCGGGCGGCGTTGTGGAAGAAGTAGAGGCCGAAGTCGACGAACGCGCCGGCCACCGGAGTGCCGTCGACCAGCAGGTGGTTCTCGTCCAGGTGCCAGCCGCGGGGGCGGACCACGACGGTGGCGAGCTCGGCGGCGGGCTTGAGGGTGTACGCCTTGCCGGCCGCGCCGGTGAAGTCGATCCGGCCCTCGAAGGCGTCGATCAGGTTGACCTGGCCGCCGACCACGTTCTCCCAGGTCGGGGCGGTGGCGTCCTCGAAGTCCGCGAGCCAGATCCTCGCCCCGGAGTTGAGCGCGTTGACGACCATCTTGCGGTCGGTCGGACCGGTGATCTCGACCCGGCGGTCCTGGAGGGCGCGCGGCGCCTCGGCGACCTTCCAGTCCCCGGCCCGGATGTCGGCGGTGTCGGGGAGGAAGTCCAGCGTGCCGGTGGCGGCGATCTCGGCGCGGCGGGCCTTCCGCCCGGCCAGCAGCTCCTGTCGGCGCCCCTCGAAGGCCTGATGGAGTCCGGCGACGAAGGCCAGCGCCTCCTCGGTGAGCACCTCCTCCGCCCGGTGGACGCGAGGACCGGCGACAGTGACGACCGGAGCGGCGGGCGAGGCGCCGACGGGCCCCTGATCTGCAGCCATGAGCAGGACACTCCTAAGACGGTTGAGCCTGGCGGAGGGAGCTCCGGTGGGAACTTCCTCAGGAAACTTCCTCGATCGGGACCCGCCTGTCGGCGAGTTCGATTCTGTAAGGTGGAGACTAGTTTCCGCGATACAGAATTTCAACGGTTTGTTGAAGAGATCGCCGGGACTCTACTCCTCCCCGACAGTGAAGGGAACGCCGGTGGTTGCGACCCCCGACCCAGCATCGACGACAGGCGCCGACCGCGCGGGCGGCGGCGTGCAGTCCGTCGAACGCGCCTTCCAACTCCTGGAGGCGCTGGCCGACTCCGGCGGCGTGGCCACCCTCAGCGAGCTCTCCACCACGTCCGGCCTCCCGATGCCGACCATCCACCGGTTGGTTCGTACCCTCGTGCAGCAGGGCTATGTCCGCCAGGACACCGCGCGCCGCTACACCCTCGGCCCCCGGCTGATCCGGCTCGGCGAGACGGCCGGCCGGCTGCTCGGCAGCTGGGCCCGCCCGTACCTGGCCGAGCTCATGGAGGCCACCGGCGAGACCGCCAACCTGGCGGTGCTGGAGGGCGGCGAGGTGGTGTACGTCGGCCAGGTGCAGTCGCGCCGCTCGATGCGGATGTTCACCGAGGTCGGCCGACGGGTGCAGCCGCACTGCACCGGCGTCGGCAAGGCGCTGCTCGCCCAGCTGCCCGAGGACGAGGCCCGCGCCGTCCTCGGCCCCAACCCACTGCCCGCGCACACCGAGTACACGGTCACCGACCCGCAGGAGCTGATGCGCCAGCTCGCCGAGGCGCGCGAGCGCGGCTACGTGGTCGACGACCAGGAGCAGGAGATCGGCGTCCGCTGCATCGCGCTCGCCGTCCCGGGCGCGCCGACGCCCACCGCCCTCTCGGTCTCCGGCCCGGAGGCCCGCATCCGGGCCCTGGAGGAGCAGGCCGGAGCCGCCTCGCTGGTGCCGGTGATGCACCAGATCGCGACCCGGCTGGGGCAGGTCCTCGCCCCCTGACGGAACGTCAACCACCCTTGTCCGCCGACCCGGTCGGGACGGCGCGCCGCGTCATCCGTTCGGGCGGACGACGGGCGGGTTGCCACCGGGCACCGGCGGTGGCTCCGCCACCCTGGTGCCGACGCGGCCCGCAACGGCGCGGGCGGCCGGGACGCGAGGGCAGGGTGAGCGGGGATGGAGCAGCAGCACCGGGACGCTTGGGAGGGCACGCGGGGCGGCGAGGTCCGGGCCGGCGAGGTCCGGGCCGGTGGCGTACGGGCCGATGGCGTACGGCGCCCCGCGAGGGGCCGGGGGTTCGGCGGGGCCGGGCTGGTCGCGGCCGTGGCGGCGGGGTGCGCGGTGACGGTACTGGCCACCGACCCGGTCTGGGCGCTGCGGCGGCCCGAGCCCCGGCCCGCCGTGGAGGTCGTCGCGGCCGGTGCGCCCGCACCGTCCACCCTGCCCGCACCGGCGACGCCCACGGCCTCGACCCTGCCTGCCCCGGCGAAGCCCGGGGCAGGGGCCGGGTCAGGGTACGCCGCCGGGTCCGAGACGGCCGCGGCCGCCGCGCGCCCGTCCGACTCCGACCTGGAGGTGGTCCGGATCGACCCGGACGCGGCCGCGCCCGGCGGCACCACCACCATCCACGCCTTCGTCGGCAACGGGGGCCCGGAGACCACCGCCTCCCCGTTCACGGTCGCGGTCACCCTGCCGGAGGGCGTCAGCCCGGAGGGCCCGTTCTTCCCCTCCACCTGCCAGGTGGTGAGCCACGGCCGCGTCGTGCGGTGCGTGTTCGGGCCCGGGCTGCGGGAGGGGCGCAGCGCGACCGCCCTCATCCCGGTCCGGCTCGCCCCGGACCTTCCGGCGGGCAGGCTGAGCGGCGGCTCGGTCGCGGTGCGCAGCGCGGACGACCGGTACGAGGGCAACAACCGGCAGCCGTTCGACATCACGGTGGTCAGGACGGCCGCCGGCACCTGAGCCGCGCGGGTCACGCGGTCCCGCCGG
>NZ_JBHVET010000157.1:0-13106 GCF_042802135.1 Kitasatospora sp. NPDC057512 | reverse complement strand
CTCCAGGCAGGCCTGGAGCACGCCGCGAAAAAAGCCTCACCACTTGGAGGTAAGGCGCAGAACACCGCAACATCCGCACGGCGCCAAAGGGTCCGGCGCAGGTATATCGGTACGGTTGGTGCGCCCGTTCGTCAGGCCAGCCCGAGGGTGAGATGGGGGTAGCCGGCGTGGATGCGGTCGCCGAGCTTGATGTCGAGGCCGGCGATGAAGGATTCGATCTTCTCGGTGGCCTCCTCGATGGTTCCGGCCTCACCCTTGTACTCGAACTCGATGAAGTCTCCGAGGTCGCCCACACTGTCAAAGGCGACGGCGATGCTGTCGATGAACCACTCTTCGCGAGTCTTGTCGACCGTGGTGAGCTTGGTGAAGTTGAGGGAGTCCAGGATGTGCTGGACGGCCATGGCGTCGGAGACGGCGCTCTCGAACTCGTCGCAGTGGGTCTTGATCTTCTCCTCCAGCGGGTACCACCGCTTGAAGTTCAGGGAGGAGATGCCGTCCTCGATGCGGATCCGGAGCCACTCGGAGATCACGTCTCCGGAGAGGAAGTCCTTGTGGGGGGCGTTGTAGTAGTGGTCGACCTGACGGGTCGGCCGACCGGCCTTGCCGCCCCGGGCCGTGAGCTGGTCCCTCAGCTCCTGGGGGTCACTGAGGAGCTTGAACTTCTGTTCGACTTCGGTGTACTTCACGGGCTCTTCTCCTGAGTGTCGGTCAGCGAGGCGATGGTCTCGCGGACGGAGGCCATGACGGATTGGATCTGGTCGATCTCGGGGGCTGTGAGCGGGTCGCCAACTGCGGAGACGTTGACGCTGATCTGCTGGGCGGTGCGGAAGCCGACGAGCAAGGCGGCGTTTTCGGATCGCTGGAGGGCGTATTGGAGGGCCACGCGGGTCAGGTCGGCCCGGGTGCATCCAAAGTCCGCTCCGAGTTGCCTCAGACCGTGCCGCACAGCCCCCACGGCTGCCGGGCTGAACTTCGGGTCGCCTCGGCGGTGGTCGCCCGGTGGGAAGGTGCGCGGGAGATCCGCGCGGTGGGCGCCGACCAACAGCCCCTGCCCGAGTGCCTGCTTGATGAGAACGCCGACGCCGCACTCGTCGGCGAGGTCGAAGATATCGGCGTCCATGGGCTCGTACAGGGGACTGAGCATGTTGTAGCGGACGGTCAGCACGTCGGCTGGACGACGGCGAACCTCAGCATGAACGCGGATGCCTCTGCACGGCGCGGGTGGCTGACGTCCTCGGCCCATGCCAGGCAGAAGTCGTGCGGGGCACGCATACCGATGGCCTTGATCAGGCCCTGATCGCGTAGTTCCCGGAGGGTCTTGGCGGCCTCGCCGAGGTAGCGATGGTCGGGGCCGAAGTCGGAGCTGTGGAGGGAGTACAGGTCGAGGTAGTCGGTGCCGAGGTTGTCCAGGGTGGCGTCGAACTGCCGGAGGATCTGGCCTCGCTCGTACGGGTGAGCGGCATTGCCGCGGATGTGGCCCACCTTGCTGGAGACGGTGAGCCGGTCGCGGTTGGCAGTCGTCAGGAGCCGGCCGACCAGGCGCTCGGACTGGCCGAGGCCATAGGCGTCGGCGGTGTCGTAGAGGGTGATGCCGAGGTCGTGGGCGCGGACGAGGGCACTGTACGCCTCGTCCTCGTCCACTCCGGTCCAGCCGACCGGGACGCCGTCGTTGGTAGCGAGGCCGCCGATGGTCCAGCATCCGGCGCCGATCGCCGAGACGTGGCCGAGGCCGGGCACATAGCGCTTCTCCATGGTCGTCTCCTCAGGTTCCGCAGGGGTCGGAGGCGTTGATGGAGCGCCACTCGGAGGTCTGCTCCCAGCGCAGATACTCCTTGTCGAGGATGGCGGCGAAGTCCTTGGGGATGTTGCGCAGGACGTGCTCGACGCCACCGGCCATCTTCTTCGAGAGGGCCTTGAACTCGTCTTCCAGCTCGGTGCGCACACGGGTGCTGAGGGCCGCTTCCGCACCTTCCTCGCCGGGCGTCGGCGGGGTCTGCTCGATCGCGTCGATCATGCGGCCGAAGACCTGGTAGGCGGCGTATTTGAGGACGATCCGGGCGGCTCGGACGATGCTGCGGGGGTCGCCGTCGAGCATCTTCTCCAGGGACTTGAAGGTGTAGTCCAGGGCGAAGTTCCTGTCGACCCAGAGCTGGGCCCACTGGCTGGCGATGCCGATCCGCCAGTCGGCGAATCGGGAGTCGACCCGGCCCATGGACGGCCGAACCTCGCCGGTGAGCCCGGCAGCCTGGGCCCGCTTGGTGTAGGCGGCCCCGACCAGGCACTCCATGCTGACGAGCATGTAGGAGATGCCGCTGTGCAGGGGCCTGCCGGAGGATGCCCAGGCCACCCACTCCGGGTCCTGGACGCCTTCGACGATCTCCCGGATCGGCAGGTTGGGCATCGGTCGCAGGAGGAGGTCGGTCCGACCCTGGTAGGCGTAGGTGGCTTTCAGCTCCTCGAACGTCATGAGCTGGTCGAAGCTGATGTATGTGAACCTGGTGGGGACACCGAGCGCCGACAGGGTGCGGATGGCGACGGCATTCTGCTCACCGGTGGTCTCCTTGTTGAACCGCTCCAGGATCGAGTCGACTCCGGACTCGACGCCGAACAGGCAGCGTCGAAGGCCGTGTTGCACGAGCCGTCGCCACATGTCGGCGCGCTCGCGGTGCCAGGCGGTGTCCCGGTCGAGGCGGACGACCTGGTCGACGCGGCAACTGGTCTCCCACGTGAAGCCCGCGTCGTGGAGGGTGGAGCCCATGTTCAGGGCGCGGGGCACTGCGCCATCGTCGCGGCCGATGAACTCCTCGTCCACCAGGTAGAGCGTCCGGGAGACGTGCGGGTACCTGTCGAAGATGTGCCCCATCTCCTCGAGGAGCCACGGGAAGGCTTCCGGGTGGCTTCCGAACCAGGTCCCCTTGTGGCCGCGCGGGCAGAACGAGCAGTAGTTGGTGCAGCCGCGAGAGCCCTCGGCCTGGGCGACGCCCTTGTGCTCGAAAGTGGCTGGCAGGAGGTCCAGCTCGGGGAAGATGTCGTCCTGCGAGCTGCTGACCGGCTTGGCGGTGCGGCGGCGGTTGATGATCAGAGTGCCCTCGCCGCGTGCGGCTCCGTTGTAACCGATGCCGTGGACCTGGTTCAGCGGGATGTCGCCGTGCCAGTGGGCGAGGAGGCCTTTGATCGTGGGCTCGCCGGCTCCCCGGGCGACCAGGAGCTTGGGGTAGCGCTCCAGGAGGAGGGCTTCGTTGCGGGCGGTGAGGCTGCCCCCAGCGATCACCATCGGCTGGGATTCGAGGGAGTAGGCGGCGTCCAGCAGCTCGGTCATGAGGTCGTGCTGGCCGAAGGTCGCGCTGATCCCCAGGATGTCCGGCCGGTTCTCGGCCACCGCCATGATGAGGCCGCTCAGCGTGGTGCCGAGCTGCATGTCGAGGAGGGAGACCTCCCCGGTGAGCGTGGACCGGGCGGCCCTGGCCACGTCGCTGACACCGAGCGGGAAGCGGGGCAGCGGGAAGTGTTCGGGGTGGTAGAGCGCGGCGAGCAGGACGGTCGGCTTGGTGAAGCGGTGGATCGCGGCGTTGTCGAGGTTGGCCAGGGACAGCCAGGAGTCCGGCGTGTCCATCTCGATGTGGCCAGTGAGCCAGGCCGGCCAGTAGCGGGTGTCGTGGTTATGGCCCGAGAGGTCGGCGACGACCCAGCGGGCGTCCAGCTGTTCGATCAGCACGAGCCGCCTGTCGAGGGTCCCGGCCACGAGGACCCGGCTGGCGTGGTCGCCGAGGTGTTTGGTGAGGTGCTCGCGGAGCTCGACGGGGTTCACGAGAAGCCGGTCGGTCTCGGCCGCCGCGACAGTCGGGGCCTCGGGCGCGGCGAGCTGCAGGGCTTCGCGCAGGCGGTCGAGCTGAGGGCGTGTCGTGCGTTTGATGTGGGTGGTCACTGGAGCCTCTCTCCGGAGTCGGCGGGATGAGGGTCACGGAGGCGTGACGGATCGGCCCGGCACTGAGACGTTTCGTGCGGGCTGAGAAGGAGTCGGGGGTTAGGCGGCCGAGAGGTTCCGTGCCCGGATGAGGGGGCGGACCTTATTGACCGAGATGATCTGCCGCAGCACATTGCGGCGGGCCTGTTCGCGCGCCAGGGGCTGGAGGGCGACCTCGGCCCAGACCCACTTGCCGGTCGGGGTGAGCTGGGCTCCGTGCCGGTTCGCCAGTGCGGCGACGAGCCACAGGCCGCGTCCGGACTGGTCGTCGGGCGCCGCGTGACGGCCGGACGGCAGAACCGCGCTGCTGTCCTGGACCCCGACCGTCACCATCCGGGTCCGGGTGTTCAGCTGGAGGGTGAGCGCGATGGTGTCCGCGGTGGTGTGCTCGACAGCGTTCGTAACCAACTCGGAGGTGATCAGGTTCAAGTTGTCGTGCACCTCTTCGCTCATGGAGATCCAGGCCCGGATCGTGCGGCCGACCAGGTCCCTGCTCTTGGGGACCGACTCGTTGACACGGGGCAGGGCGAATTGGCGGAAACGCACGCTCATGACGCAACACCTCGGGCGGGGATCGATGGCATGACCGTGTTTGAACCTGGGAAAAGAGCCACCCAGCCAGGGCTTTCAGCCCCAGACGGCTGACTTACAGTCAATGTCACGTCGCCGTCCGTGAATAGGTGCCAGCCTGTATGCCGCTTGTGAGCCAGATGTAGGCCGACTTGTAGTCCAGGGAAGGGGCGCCGTGTCGGAAGATGTCTCCACTGGCGAGATGATCAAAAGGGCGCGTAGCGCAAGGGGCTGGTCTCAGGAGCGTCTCGCCATCGAGCTGGGAAAGGTCGAGGGCAGAGGAGGGAAGGGGCCGGGACGCGGGCAGGTTTACCGATGGGAGAAGCATGGGCGGGCACCGAAGTACTGGTGGCCGTACCTCTGCGAGGTGCTGGGGTTCGGCTCATCTGATGATGTGCCTGTGGCGCAGGTTGACGTGCCCGAGGGCGGTGTGGGCGATACCGTGAGCTCAGTCCTCGCGCTGGGAAGGAGCGAAGTGCTTCGCCGGGAATTCATGGCCTCCTCCAGCGGCTATGCGCTCGCGGCCCTTGGCCTGCCCGATCTGGACAGCATCACCCGCAGGGTGACGGCCAACTCCGGTGCGACGGTCCGGGTCGGCCAGGGTGAAGTCCTTGCTGTCCGGCAGATGGTCAAGTCGTTCGGTGACGCGGCGGCGGAACTCGGCGGTGGTCATGCGCGGCACCTTGCCGTCCAGTGCCTCGTGGAGAACGTCAGTCCATGGCTGGACGGCGCCTGGTCCGAGTCCGTCGGGCGCGGACTCTTCGCCGGGGCCGCCCAGTTGACCCACCTCATCGGATGGATGGCCCAGGATGAGGGCAACCATGGCGTCGCCCAGAAGTACTACGCGCACTCGTACCGGCTGGCCGCCGAGGCCGGCGACGCGGAACTCGCGGCCACCGCGCTCCGCGGCCTCGCCGTGCAGGCCATCGACCTCGGCTACCGGGCCGCCGCTGTGCGGATCGCGGAGGAGTGCGTCGACCAGGCGAAACGTCTGGACGACCCGAAAGCGCTCGCCTACTACGAGACCACCCTCGCCGACGCCGCGGCCCAGGACGGTGATCGGACGACGGCCACCCGCTTCCTCGCCACGTCCCAGCGGCACATCGAGCGATCCTCGCCGACGCCCGGCGACTCCTGGGCGAGCCACTTCAGCATCGGTCGCTGGGCTCACCATTCGGGGATGATCCTCGCCCAACTCGGCGACTACGAAGCCGCCCAGGAGCATCTCCAAGTCGCCCTGGACGTTCACGGTCTGGACCGACGCCGTAGCCACGCGATCGTCCTGGCCGACCTCGGGGCGGTGCAGGTCCGTCAGGAGAACCACGGAGCAGCCCTGTCGACGTGGTGTGAGTTCCTCGTGCTGGCCGAAGGCCTCCGATCGGTGAAGGTGGATGACGCCGTGACGGACATGCGCGCCCGCCTTGCGCGCATTCGGACCGTCCACGGCGCTACGGAACTGGACGAGCGGGCCGTCCTGTTCCTCGCAGGGCGTTCGGCCTGAAGGCCTGCGGTCAACAGGGCCGCTGCAAGGACTCCATCGCCGGCCGGATCGACCTGGACCGGGTCGGGCGGCCCTGGGGGGATGTGCTTTCGACGTCCGCGACAAGGACGTTGCTTGCCACTGCGTGATCCGGACGCCGCCGAGGCGTGGAGCCGCAGGTACCGCCGCTGGGCCCCCGGGCGCTGTGCTCCGCGCTACCGGGCCCGGCGGTCGGGGGCCGGGGTGCGTGGTCGTAGGCGCTCTCCCTGCGGTCCGAACATGATCAGGTATTCGACCGGTCCGCCGGGTCCGGCGTTCGCGACCCCGTGGGCGGTGCGGGTGTCGAACTCGGCCACGTCCCCGGCGCTCAGTACGAGGTCCTGCTCGCCGAGCGCCAGCCACAGCCGCCCGTACAGGACGCACAGCCATTCGTAGCCGTCATGGGAGACCTGTCGCGGCCGCGCCGGCGGTGCGTCGACGGCGGGCAGGACGTGCTTGTGGGCGTGCAGGCCCCCGACGTACCGGGTCAGCGGTAGCACCGCCTTGTCGCTGCCGGAACGCTGCGGCACCGGGGTGCGCGGTCCGGCCGCCGCGGCGGGTGCGGAGCCGGCCAGCTCGTCCAGGGAGACGTCGTACGCCTTCGCGAGCCGCAGCAGCACCTCCAGCGTCGGCTTGCGCCGGCCGGTCTCGATCCGCGACAGCGTGCTCAGCGAGATGCCGGTCGCGCGGCTGACGCCGGTGAGTGTGGCGCCGTGCCGCTCGCGCGCGGTCCGCAGGCGGGGGCCCATGGCCGCCAGTGTGTCGGCTGTGCCGTCGTCCGTCACCGTCGCCCCGCTCCCTGCGGCCGTGCCGCCTCCACCGCCCTGTCCTGCCAGTTTGCCACGATGGCAAGGGTGTTCGCGGCGCGCGACCGCGGCGCCGCATGATCGGTGGGTAACCGCCGCCGCCCGTGAACCGAGGAGAAGCGATGCACCAGCCCGCGCCGTCCACCGACCTGCGCCACCGCACCATCGAGGCACCCGCCGGGCGCCTGCACCTGGTCGAGCAGGGCACCGGACCGCTGGTCCTGCTCGTCCACGGCTTCCCCGAGTCCTGGTACTCCTGGCGTCGCCAGCTCCCGGCCCTCGCGGCGGCGGGGTACCGGGCCGTGGCGCTCGACGTGCGCGGCTACGGCCGCTCCTCCAGGCCGGCCGCGACGGACGCCTACCGGATGCTCGACCTGGTGGAGGACAACGTCGCCCTGGTGCGCGCCCTGGGCGAGGAGAGGGCGGTGGTGGTCGGGCACGACTGGGGCTCCAGCATCGCGGCGGCCTCCGCCCTGCTCCACCCCGAGGTCTTCCGCGCCGTCGCGCTGCTGAGCGTCCCCTACGCGCCGCCCGGCGGCCCCCGCCCCACCGAGGTCTTCGCGCGGATGGGCGGCGACCAGGAGTTCTACGTCTCGTACTTCCAGGAGCCCGGCCGGGCCGAAGCGGAGATGGAGCCCGACCTCCGGGGCTGGCTCGCGGGCTTCTACGCGGCCATGTCCGCCGACACCATGCCCGCCCAGGGCGAGCCCGATCCGCACTTCGTGGCCCGCACCGGCGGTCGGCTGCGCGACCGCTTCCCCGGCGGCAAGCTGCCCGCCTGGCTGACCGAGGACGACCTCGACGTGTACGCCGGGGAGTTCGAGCGCACCGGCATGACCGGGGCCCTCAACCGCTACCGCGCCATGGACCGCGACTGGGAGGACCTCGCCCCGTACCGCGGGGCCCCGATCAAGCAGCCGTCCCTGTTCATCGGCGGCGCCCTGGACGCTTCCACGACCTGGATGGCCGACGCGATCGACGCCTACCCGACCACCCTTCCCAGCCTGGCCTCCGCCCACATCCTGGACGGCTGCGGGCACTGGATCCAGCAGGAGCGCCCCGAGGAGGTCAACCGCCTGCTGACCGCCTGGCTCGCCTCCCTCCAGGACTGAACCGGCGGGCGTGCCGGCCGGCCCCGCCGCAGGGGGACCCCGGTCGGCACACCCGAGGACAGCGCCCGAGCCCCACGCCCGCCCGGTGCCGAGCGTCCCCCGGCGCGAGCAGGCCGGTCACCTCGGCGACGGCCTGCCAGCCGCGCACCAGTCCCGATCCGGTATGGATGTTCCTCAACCCCTGTGCGATATCCGGCCGTTGTGGCCTCCTCCGAGGTCGCGACCCGGTCCCGCGCGGTCGCCGGGTCGCCGCCCCTGGCGGTGCTGCGGCGTGCTCCGGGCCGAGCCCAAAGCACGCCGGAGTGGCAGCCCGTGGGTGTCCGCTCCTGGCGGGTCGCGGCCCGGAGGCTTCTGCCGGTTCTCCAGGCGACCCGCCGCAAGGTGCCCGGTATGTCGGGTATGTGCAGGCCCCTTCGGGGTTCAGCAACGCACGATCATGAACCCCCGGGACGGGTTCCGGTGGTGTGCGGGTGGGCGCATCCTCGTGGGGCGGGCATCGCCGCCGAGGTGGCGGCCGGGATCTCCCGCGACCGAACTCGCCGGTCCAGAGGACGGCCCCGGGGCGACGACCCGGTGGTCCGTCGGGGCCTTCCGGTGGTCGGCCGTCTGATTCTCACTGCGGGGGGCATCGATGATGGACAGTGCTGGTTGTCGTGGCGGGCGTGAGCTCCCGGCGCGTGCGGTCGCGGTGGTCGGGATCGGCTGCCGCTTTCCGCAGGCGGACGGTCCGGGGGCGTTCTGGCGGCTGCTGCGCGGCGGTGGTGACGCGGTGGCCGGGCGGCGGGGTGACCGGGGGCCGGCGCGCGGGGGGTTCCTGGACGGGGTGGACGGGTTCGACCCCGAGTTCTTCGGCATCTCGCGGCGTGAGGCCGTGGCGATGGACCCGCAGCAGCGGCTGGCCCTCGAACTGGCGTGGGAGGCGCTGGAGGACGCCAGGACCCTGCCGGGCGCTCTGGAGGGAAGCCGGACGGGCGTGTTCCTGGGGGTGATCGCGGACGACTACGCGACGCTGCTGCACGGGCTGGGCCCCGACGCGGTGACCGGGCACACGCTGACCGGGCTGCAGCGCGGGGTGACCGCCAACCGGATCTCGTACACGCTGGGCCTGCACGGTCCGAGCCTGGTGGTGGACACCGGCCAGTCGTCCTCGCTGGCCGCCGTGCACCTGGCGTGCGCGAGCCTGCGCAGCGGCGAGTCCGAGCTGGCGCTGGCCGGCGGGGTGAGCCTGATCCTCGCGCCGGAGAGCACCCGGGCGCTGGAGCGGGCCGGAACGCTGTCGCCGGACGGGCGCTGCTTCACCTTCGACGCCCGCGCCAACGGCTACGTCCGGGGCGAGGGCGGCGGGGTGGTGGTGCTCAAGCTGCTGGAGGCCGCCGTCCGGGACGGCGACCGCATCCACGCCGTCATCCGCGGCAGCGCCCTGAACAACGACGGCGCGACGCAGACGCTGCCGACCCCGGGCCGGGCGTCGCAGGAGCGGGTGCTCCTGGAGGCCTGTGTCGACGCGGGCGTCGAGCCGGGCGAGGTCCAGTACGTCGAGCTGCACGGTTCGGGGACGCGGGCCGGCGACCCGGTCGAGGCCGCGGCGCTCGGTGCGGCGCTGGGCTCGGTGCGCGGAGAGGGCGATCCGCTGCTGGTCGGGTCGGTGAAGACGAACATCGGCCACCTGGAGGGCGCGGCCGGGATCGCCGGGTTCATCAAGGCCGTCCTGTGTCTCGCCGAGCGCGAGCTCGTGCCCAGCCTGAACCACGTCGGGCCCGGCGAGCGGGTCCCGCTCGACGAGCTGCGGCTGCGGGTGAACACCGAGGCCGGGGCCTGGCCCTCGCCGCACGGTCAACTGGTCGCCGGAGTCAGCTCGTTCGGGATCGGCGGCACCAACTGCCATGTGATCCTCTCGGATTGGCCGGGCGTGGACGCGGCCGACACGGCCCCCGAGGAGAAGGAGGAGGCCGGGGCGCTGCCGTGGGTCCTGTCCGGCCGGGACGAGCCCGCGCTGCGTGACCAGGCCGAACGGCTGCGCGCCCACGTGGCGGCGCGTCCGGCGCTCGGAGCGGCCTCGGTGGGCCGGTCGCTGGCCGTGACCCGCACCGCGTTCGAGCACCGCTGCGTGGTCGTCGCGGACGACCGGGACGGCTTCCTCGCCGAACTCGCCGAACTCGCCGAACTCGCGGACCGGGCGGCCGGGCGGCCGTCGGCGGCCGTGGTGGAGGGCCGGCACGAGGGGCCGCCCGTACGGCCGGTCTTCGTCTTCCCCGGCCAGGGCTCGCAGTGGACGGGCATGGCGGCGGAGCTGATCGAGACCTCCCCGTTCTTCGCC
The DNA here is from genome assembly GCF_042802135.1 of Kitasatospora sp. NPDC057512. Lineage (NCBI taxonomy): Bacteria > Bacillati > Actinomycetota > Actinomycetes > Kitasatosporales > Streptomycetaceae > Kitasatospora > Kitasatospora sp. NPDC057512. The sequence goes on along the minus strand of NZ_JBHVET010000157.1, from coordinate 2,818 downwards.
GAGCGGATCGACGACTGCGCCGAGGCCCTCCGCCCTTACGTGGACTGGTCGTTGGCCGACGTCCTGCGCGGGGTCCCCGGTGCGCCGCCGCTGGAGGGCGACGAGGTGGTCCAGCCCGCGCTGTGGGCGGTGATGGTGTCGCTGGCCGCGCTGTGGCGCTCGGCCGGGGTGGAGCCCGCCGCCGTGGTGGGCCACTCGCAGGGCGAGATCGCCGCCGCCACCGCCGTGGGCGCCCTGTCGCTCCGGGACGGTGCGCGGATCGTGGCCCTGCGCAGCCGGGTGCTGAACCGGATCGCGGGCGGTGGCGGCCTGTTGTCGGTGGACCTCCCGGCCGAGCGGGTGGAGCGGGACCTCGCGGCGGTCGAGGGCGCGGGAGTCGGCCTCGCGGCGGCCGGCGGCCCCGGGCTGTCGGTCGCGGCGGTCAACGGCCCGGCGCACACGGTGGTGGCGGGGCCGGTGGCCGCGCTCGACGCGCTGGCCGCCCACTACGGGCAGCGGGTGCGCACCCGGCGGATCCCGATCGACTACGCCTCGCACAGCGCGGCCGTCGAGGAGCTGCGGGACGGCCTGCTCGCCGCCTTCGCCGGGATCGCCCCGCGCTCCACCGACGTGCCGTTCCACTCGACCGTCACCGCCGCACCGATCGACACCGCCGAGCTGGGCCCCGGGTACTGGTTCCGCAACCTGCGCGAGCCGGTGCGGTTCGGGCCGGCCGTCGAACGCCTGCTGGACGCGGGCCACTCGACCTTCCTGGAGATCAGCCCGCATCCGGTGCTGGCGATGGGTGTCCGGCAGGCGATCGACCTGCGCGGCGGGGACGGCGCCGCGCTGAGCACGCTCCGGCGCGGCCACGGCGGCCGTCGGCGGTTCCTCACCGCGGCTGCCGAGGCCTTCGTCCGGGGCGTCCCGGTCGACTGGTCCGCGCTGCTGCCCGCCTCGGCGCCGCTCGCCGACCTGCCGACCTACCCGTTCCAGCGCCGCTCCTACTGGCCGTCCGGGATGCCGGGGGCCACCGGGAGCGAGCGGGCGGACGAGGGGACGCAGGCCCCGGCGCCGGTTCCGGTCATGGACGGACGGTCGGTACTGGAGCTGGTCAGGAGCCTGACCGCCGTCGTGCTGGGCACGGGCTCGGCCGCCGACGTGCGGCCCGGGCGGACGTTCCGCGAGATGGGCCTGGACTCGGCCATGACGCTCGAACTGCGCGACCGGCTGGCGGCCGCGACGGGGCTGAACCTGGAGAGCACCGTCCTGTACGACCACCCGAGCCCGGCCGCCCTCGCCGCCGCGATCGGCGCGCTGAGGGCGAGCGACGAGGCCGGCAGGGACAACGTGGCCGAGCCGGAGGCCGGCAACGGCGACGAGGTCGGCAACGACGGCGAGGTCGGCAACGACGACGAGGTCGGGAACAACGACGCGGCCGACGACCCCGTGGTCATCGTCGGCATGGCCTGCCGCTTCCCCGGCGGGGTGCGCTCGCCCGAGGACCTGTGGGACCTGGTCGACGCCGGCACCGACGCCATCGGCGACTTCCCCGACGACCGGGGCTGGGATCTGGCGGCGCTCCACCACCCGGACCCGGACCGGGCCGGCACCTCCTACGTCCACCGGGGCGGCTTCGTCCGGGACGTTCCGGACTTCGACGCGGAGTTCTTCGGGATCAGCCCGCGCGAGGCCCTCGCCATGGACCCGCAGCAGCGGCTCCTGCTGGAGGTCGCCTGGGAGGCGCTGGAGCGCGCCGGGATCGACCCCGCGGCGCTGAAGGGCAGCCGGACCGGCGTGTTCGCCGGGGCGATGCACTCCGGCTACGGGCCGAGCATGGAGACGGCCGGGCCCGGCGTCGCGGGGCACCTGCTGACCGGCACCAGCGTGAGCGTGGTCTCCGGGCGGATCGCGTACGTCCTCGGCCTGAACGGGCCCGCGCTGACGGTGGACACCGCGTGCTCGGCGTCGCTGGTCGCGCTGCACCAGGCGGTGCGGTCGGTCCGGGCCGGGGAGTGTTCGCTCGCCCTGGCCGGCGGGGTCACCGTCATGGCGACCCCCGGCATGTTCGTGGAGCTGTCCCGCCAGCGGGTGCTGGCCGCCGACGGCCGCTGCAAGGCCTTCTCCGCCGGGGCGGACGGCACCGGCTGGGGCGAGGGCGCGGGCATGGTCGTGGTGGAGCGGCTCTCGGACGCCCGCCGCCACGGCCACCCGGTGCTGGCGGTCGTGGCCGGCAGCGCCGTCAACTCCGACGGCGCCTCCAACGGGCTGTCCGCACCCAGCGGCGTCGCCCAGCAGCGCGTGATCGAGGACGCGCTCGCCGACGCGGGGCTCGCGCCGCAGCAGGTCGACGCCGTGGAGGCGCACGGGACCGGTACCGCCCTGGGCGACCCGATCGAGGCCAACGCCCTGCTGGCCGCGTACGGGCAGGGCCGGGAGCGGCCGCTGTGGCTCGGGTCCCTCAAGTCCAACATCGGGCACGCCCAGGCCGCGGCGGGTGTCGGCGGCGTGATCAAGATGGTCCAGGCGATCCGGCGGGGCGCGCTGCCCGCCACGCTGCACGCCGACGAGCCGTCCCCGCACGTGGACTGGACGGCCGGCTCGGTGGCCCTGCTCGACCGGGCCCGGCCCTGGCCGGAGACCGGGGAGCCCCGGCGCGGCGGCGTCTCCTCGTTCGGGATCAGCGGCACCAACGCGCACGTGATCCTGACCGAGCCGCCGGCCGGGCAGCCGACCGGGCCCGAGGCCGCGGGGGAACCGGCGGCACCGCCCGTGGTGCCGGTCGTGCTGTCGGCCCGCACCCCGGAGGCGCTGCGGGAGCGGGCCCGCGGGCTGGCCG
>NZ_JBHVET010000156.1:0-13219 GCF_042802135.1 Kitasatospora sp. NPDC057512 | reverse complement strand
GGGCCTTGGCGCCGTCCAGGGAGGTGGCGATGGCCGCGGCGGCGATGCCGCCGGCGGCGAAGACCAGTCCGAGGACGGTGCGCACCGGGCCCGGGCGGGGCGCTTCGACGGCGGCCTCGCCGAGCGCCTGGGCGGCCCGCATCCGGGACGGCCGGCGGGCGGCCAGGAAGCCGGCGGTCAGCGCGGCGAGGGTGCAGGCGAGGACGGCGGCGAGCATCGGCAGCGGGCCGACGTCCAGGCGGACGTCCGCGGGGACGGCGCCGCGCTCGACCAGCTGGTCGAACCACCAGCGGGCGAGGGCGAGCCCGGGCAGGATGCCGAGCGCCGCGGCGAGCGGCGCGACCAGCATCGCCTCGGCGGCGATGGTGCGGCGGATCTGGCGCGGGGTGGCGCCGATGGCGCGCAGCAGGGCGAACTCGCGGGCGCGCTGGCCGGTGGCGAGGGCGACGGTGCTCATCACCACGAAGACCGCGGTCATGGTGGCGTAGCCGCCGAAGGTGCCGCCGAGGGCCATCAGCAGGGTGCGGGCCCCGCCGAGGTCGGGGTGTTCGACGGTGCCCCGGTCGTCTCCGGTGAAGACCTTGACGGCACCGGCACCGGCCCCCGTCTTGGCCCCGGCACCGGCGCCCGCCTTGGCCCCGGCGTCGCCGTCGACGGCCTGGCGGACCTGCGCGGCAAGCGCGGCGGCGGTCACGCCCGCGCGGGGCTGCACGGCGATGGCGTCGATCCGGCCGGGGTGGCCGGAGAGCCGGTCGGCGGTGGCGTCGGCGAACCAGGCGGTGGGGCCGGCCTGCTGGGCGGCGGCCAGGCCGGAGACCCGGTAGTCCGCGGTGCCGCCGGGCGCGGTGAGCGTGAGGTTCGCTCCGGGCGCGATGTGGGCGGCACGCGCCGTGTCGGCGTCCAGCACCACCTCGTTCGCGCCGGGCGCGCGGCCCTCGACCAGGGTGTCGCCCGGGCCGGCGATGCCCAGTGCGGCGAAGCCCCGGCCGGTCAGGGCCGGCGCCCGGCCGCCGGCGGGCAGCGGGAAGGCGGTGTCCGGGCGGGCGGCCGCGACCCCGGGCAGCGCGGCCAGCCGGCCGGCCAGCGCGGCGTCCGTCCTGGCCCGCTCCGGGGTGGCCTCCTCCGTCGTCTCGGTGTCCTCGCCGACCTTCCGCTGGATCTTCACCGCCTGGTCGGCCGCGACCACCACCGGGGCGTCCGCGTACCGGGTGGGCTTGACGCCCGCGGTCAGACCGGTCTGCAGCAGCACGCCGCAGGCCACCACCACGGCGGCGCCCAGCAGCAGGGCGACCAGGGTGCCCGCGAAGGACGCGGGCCGGAAGCGCACCGAGGAGCGCGCGAGTCCGTTCGTCATGCCGCGGCTCCCACCGGGCGGGCGGTCAGCGCGACCATCCGGTCCGCGACGGTCTGCGGGCTCGGGTGCGGCAGGTCGTCGACGATCGCGCCGCCGGCCAGGAACAGCACCCGGTCGGCGAAGGAGGCCGCCACCGGGTCGTGGGTCACCATCACCACCGTCGCGCCGAGCGAGTCCACGGCCTGCCGCAGCAGCGCCAGCACCTCGTGCGCGGTGCGGGTGTCCAGCGCTCCGGTCGGCTCGTCGGCGAACACCACGTCCGGGCGGGTGATCAGCGCGCGGGCGATCGCCACCCGCTGCTGCTGGCCGCCGGAGAGCTGGCCGGGCCGCCGCTTGGCGTGCTCGCCCAGGCCCACCCGGGCCAGCAACTCCCGCGCCCGGGCCCGGTCCTGGCGCTCCCCGGCGAGGCGCTGCGGGAGCAGCACGTTCTGCTCGACGGTCAGCGAGGGCAGCAGGTTGAAGGCCTGGAAGACGAAGCCGATCCGGCTGCGGCGCAGCTTGGTCAGCCGGTTCTCGCTCAGCGCGGTGATGTCCTCGCCGCCGAGCCGGACCTGCCCGGAGTCCGGGCGGTCCAGGCCCGCCGCGCACTGGAGGAAGGTGGACTTGCCGGAGCCGGACGGGCCCATCACCGCGGTGAAGCTGCCGTGGGCGAGCGCCAGGTCGACCCCGCGCAGCGCGTGCACCGTCGCCTCGCCGCGGCCGTAGGTGCGGCGCACCCCGCGCAGCTCGATCGCGGGGGCCGCCTGCGGGGCCGGGGCGTACCCGCCGGATCCCGCGGCGCCGTAGCCCTCGCGGCCGTGTCCGTCACGACCGTGTCCCTCACGGCCGTAGCCCTCACGGTCGTGCACCTCGGCAGCGTGGCCGCCGGGGCCGTACGGATCCGTCCCGAACTCGTCGGTCCTGCGGCGGTCTTGGCGGCGTGCCATGGGTGGGCCTTCCTTCGGTTCTGCGTCGCTCGTCGTCAACGTGCTCCAACCTAGGGAGGACGGGCTCCGCGAACCATGCAGGCCACCGGCGGACCGGCGGTGGGGTTATCCCCCCACCCGTTCGGCGGGAATCCCCAGGTAGGCGGCGCTCAGATCGGCGAGCACCGGGTGCGCGGGGTCGAAGGCGGTGCCGTCCACGGCCGCCAGCGGGCGCACCCCGACCCCCGCGTTCACCGCGAAGGCGGCGGTGAAGCGGTCCAACCCGTCGGCGGGCAGCGGCTCGCGGGACTGCGGGCCCCGGTACGCGCCGGACAGCAGCGCCTCCGTCACGCCGGGCAGGCTCGGGCCCTGCGGCCAGACCAGCTCCTCCCCGGCCAGGAAGCCGACGTTCCAGGTCGCGCCCTCGACCACCAGGTCGTCCTCGCCGACCAGCAGCACGTCGTCGTAGCCCGCCAGTTGGGCCTGCCGACGGTGGTGCACCAGGCCGAACAGGCCGACGTGCTTCACCTCCGGCAGCTCCCGCCGGTACGCCGCGGTGCGGACCCGCAGCGGGGCGGGCGCGGCCGCCGCGGCCGGGCGGGTGGTCACCAGCAGGGCGGGCGCGGCCGGGGCGGCGGGGCGCTCCAGGCCGAGCGCCGGGTCGTACACGGTGACCCGGACGATCACCGGCGCGCCGTCGGCGGGCAGCACCGCGCCGATCCGCGCCCGCACCGCCGCCCGGTCCAGCTCGACGCCGAACAGCACCCGGCAGTCCCGGACCAGCCGGTCCAGGTGCAGGGCCAGACCGCGCACCCGGCCCGCCTCGGCGCGCAGGGTGGTGAAGTGCCCGTAGTTGAGCAGCCCCAGCGCGGCCAGCCGCGCCGGGTCGGCGGGGGCGCCGTCGATCTCGATCTCAGCCATCCCCCGAGTCTGCCAGCCGCGGGGGCGCCGGCCGCGACCCGGGCCGCGACGGCGCGGACCGCGGCGGCACGGACTGCGGCGGCACGGACTGCGGCGGCACGGACTCCGGCGGCGCGCTCTCCACCAGCACGCTCTCCGGCAGCCGCACCGGGCGGTACGGGCTCACCACCCGCCGGCCCGCCGCCCGGGCCACCCGCTCGAACTCCTCTATCCGGTACGCCAGGCCCTCCGGCTCCCCGGCGTCCGACCAGCGCCACGCCTCCGCCCACCACTGCGGGCCGCGCACCAGCGGCCGGCCGGCCAGCGCCAGGTACAGGGCCAGCGTGGACCGGGCGTACTCGTGCACCCAGCCGTCGCAGCCCCGGTAGTCCGCCGTCTCGTCCAGCCGCAGCCAGCGGCCCTCCTGCCCGGCGGCCAGTATCGGCACCCAGCCACGCAGCCGGTCGGCGACCAGCAGGAGCAGTCGGCCGTCCTCCTCCCGCACCCGGTGCAGGGGGAGTTGGGGCATCCGGGCGAAGGAGAGCGAGTGCTTCCAGCCCACCACCCACAGGCCCCGGCGCAGGTAGTAGCGGACCGCCGGCTGCCAGGTCCAGTGCGCCTCCAGCCGGAACCCCGGCAGGCCCTCGGCGGTGGCCGCCGCGTACACCTCGTCCAGCGCGGCGGCGGCCAGGCCCCGCCCGCGCGCGGCCGGGGTCACGTAGAGGGAGGAGACGGCGAGCTGGCTCGGGCCCTTGGTCCAGTTGTCCACGGCGACGGTGCCCACCACGGCGCCGGCGTCGTCCTGGATCCAGTAGCGCCGCCGGTACAGCTCACCGCCCGGCCACTCCCGCCCGCTCTCCCCCAGCCGCTCCCGCCAGGCGCGCTCCGCTCCCGGCGCCAGCCCGTCCGGGTCCACCAGCTCGCCCAGCCCGCCCTCCACCAGGGACGCCAAGTCCCAGAGCGCGAACCGCCGTTCGTCCCCTGGACCGGCCGCCCGCAGCCGCGGCCCCGCCGCCAGCCGGTCCTGCGCCCGCTCCACCGCCGCATCCCACGACCTCACCACACGGCGAGGATAGCGGCGCGGCGGGGACGATCAGTAATCCGGCCGCCACCGAATGTCAGTGCGGGGAGCGGGGGGTGGCGTCGGCCCCGCCCCGCCGTCGGGACGGCCCTGAGGACGAGGCCCACCGGCGGCGGCCGTCGGGGCAGGGTAGGGAAAACCCGACCATGAGACTCGACTTGGCCGTGATGACCCCGCCGAGCTGCGGCGATGCAATGAAGCGGTGACGAAACGGGCGTGGTGGTGGTGCGGCGGGTGGCTGGTCGCGGCGGGGTGGGCGGGGGCGTTCCCGGTGGTGTCCGGGCTCGGGCCGCACCGGAGTTGGGGGGCCTGGGCGGCCGGCGGGTACCTGCTGGCGGCGCTCGCCGCGGTGCTGGTCCGGCGGCGCGGACGTGAGGTCTCGGTGGCGGTCGCGGCCCTCGGGGCGGTGCTGGTGCCGCTGCTCGTGCTGGTCCTGGACGGGCGGGGGCAGAGCGAGGTCGGGGTGATCGAGCGCTCCGGGTCGCTGCTGCTGCACACCGGCACGCCGTACCTGGCCGAGCCGCGGACCGTCGAGGAGTACACCCCGTACCTCCCGGGGATGGCCCTGCTGGGTCTGCCCCGGGCGCTGCTGGACGGCACCCCACTGGGCGGCTCGCCGCTGGGCGACGCCCGGCTGTGGTGCGCGGCGGTGTTCGTGGCCTGCGTGCTGCGGACGGTGCCCGCCGGGCGCCGGCTCGGCGCCGCCGCGCTCACCGCCTCGCCGGTGGTCGCGCTGCCGCTCTGCGTCAGCGGGGTGGACCTGCCGCTCACCGGCCTCTGCTGGCTCGCCCTGGTCCGCGCCGCCGAACGGCGGCCGGGGGCGGCCGGGTTGGCGCTGGCCGCCGCCTGCGCGCTGAAGTGGACGGCCTGGCCGGCGCTGGCCGTGGTGGCGGCCCTGCTGGCGGCCACCGCCGGACGGCGCGCGGCGCTGCGCGGGACGGCGGTCGCGGTGGGAGCGGCGGCGCTGGCGGTGCTGCCGGTGGCGCTGCGCGCGCCGGGGCCGCTGGTGGAGCAGGTGTTCGCCTTTCCCACCGGGCGCGGCGGCCTGCCGACGCCCGCCGCGAGCCCGCTGCCCGGGCGGCTGCTGGCCGACCTCGGCCCGGCCGGCTGGTGCGCCGCCGTCGGACTGCTGCTGCTCGCCGGGCTCGCCGTCGGGGCGTCCCTGCTCCTCCGGCCGCCCCGCACCGCGCCCGCCGCGGCGCACCGGCTGGCCCTCGGCCTGACCGCGGCCTTCCTGCTGGCGCCCGCCGGGCGGTTCGGCTACCTCGCGCTGCCGCTCGTCCTGGTCCTGCTCTCCCTCTCGTCCTCCGTCTCGCCCTCCCTCCCGTCCTCCGTTCCGAAAGGCCTGCCATGGGCACCACCCTCGTCGTCACCAACGACTTCCCGCCGCGCCAGGGCGGCATCGAAACCTTCGTCAAGGCCATGGCCGACCGGGTCCCCGGTCACGACGTCGTGGTCTACACCTCGGCCGAACCGGGTGCGGAGCGCCACGACGCCGCTCTCCCCTACCCGGTGATCCGCGACCGCGCCCGCACCCTGCTGCCGACCCCGCGGGCCACCCGCCGGGCCGCCGAGATAGCCCGGGCGCACGGCTGCGACCGGGTCTGGTTCGGCGCCGCCGCGCCGCTCGCCGCGATGACGCCCGGCCTGCGGCGGCTGGCGCCCGGCATCCGCCGCACCGTCGCCACCACCCACGGCCACGAGATCTGGTGGGCCCGCACCCCGGGCGCCCGCGGCCTGCTGCGCCGGATCGGCCGCGGCACGGACGTGGTCACCTACCTCGGCGCCTACACCCGCGCCCGGATCGCCCCCGCGCTCGGCCCGGACGCCCGGCTGGCGCGCCTGGTGCCGGGGGTCGACCCGGCGGTCTTCCGGCCGGCCTCCGAGGACTCCGTCCGGGAGCCGTCCGCCGCCCCGGTGGTCCTCTGCGTGGCGCGGCTGGTCCCGCGCAAGGGCCAGGACGTGCTGATCCGCGCGCTGCCCGCGATCCGCCGGGCCGTGCCCGGAACCACCCTGGTACTGGTCGGCCGGGGCCCGGACGAGGACCGGCTGCGGGGCCTCGCCCTCCGCCTCACCGAGCCGGACAGCGTGGTGTTCACCGGCGGCCTCGACCACGCCGGGACGGCCGTCCACTACGCGGGGGCGGACGTCTTCGCGATGCCGTGCCGCACCCGCCGGCTGGGCCTGGAGGCCGAGGGCCTCGGCATCGTCTTCCTGGAGGCGGCCGCGGCCGGCCTCCCGGTGGTGGTCGGCCGCTCCGGCGGCGCACCGGACACCGTCCTGGACGGCGTCACCGGCGCGGTCGTCGACGGCCGCGCGCCCGCCGAGGTGGCCGCCGCCCTGACCCGGATCCTGCTCGCCCCGCCCGCCGAACGCGCCCGGATGGGGGCGGCGGGGCGGCGCTGGGCCGAGGAGCACTGGACCTGGGAGGCCTCGGCGCGGCGGCTCACCCAGCTGCTCGACCCCGCCGTGCCCCTGCCGGACCCGGTCGCCCCGGCCACCGCGGTCACTCCGGCTGCCCCCGCAGGTGCCTGACCAGCCGGGCGATCGCGGGCGCCCCGCCGTTGGCACCGACCGCCGCCACCCAGTTCCGCGCCTGGCCCGGCAGGTCCTCCCGGCTCGGGCAGGAGAAGCTGAACAGCCAGACGTGGGCGGACAGGTCGCGCTCCGGAAGTGCTCGCCACTCCTCGCCCCCGGCGGCCGTCAGCACGTCCTGGCAGGTCGCCAGCGCCCGGTCCCCGTCCCCGGCCCACTCCTGCCGCAGCCACAGCAGGAAGTTGGTCTGGGCCGTCGTGGTGTCGTCCCTGGTCGCCTCGCCCTTGAGCAGTCGGTTGACGATCGCGCTCTGCGGTTCCCGTGTCCTCGCCATGCCGCCATCGTTCCGGCACCGCGACCGCCCTGACAAGGGCGTCACTCAAAAGCCGTACCGTGCCCGGCCGTTCACTCCCCGCGCAGATGGGCGAGCACCGCGAGCACCCGCCGGTTGCCCTCCGTCGGGTCCAGGTCCAGCTTCATGAAGATGTTCCCGCAGTGCTTCACCACCGAGGCCTCGGTGATGCTCAACCGGCCCGCCACGGCCTGGTTGTTGAGGCCCTCGGCCATCAGCGCGAGCACCTCGCGCTCGCGCGGGGTGAGGCGGGCCAGCGGGCGGCCGGCGGACTGGCCGCGCAGCAGCACCCGGACCACCTCCGGGTCGATCAGCGTCTCCCCGTCGGCGACCCGCCGCAGCGCGTCCAGGAAGTCCGCGACGTCGCCGACCCGGTCCTTCAACAGGTAGCCCAGACCGGCCGGTTGGGCGCCGGCGGCGGCGAGCAGCCGGGTCGCGTACGGGGTGGCCACGTACTGGGAGAGGACCAGGACGGGCAGGCCCGGGTGGCGCTCGCGCAGGGCGAGGGCGGCGCGCAGGCCCTCGTCGGTGTGGTCGGGGGGCATCCGGACGTCGGTGACCACGATGTCCGGCCGCTCGGCGTCGACGGCCGCGGCCAGCGCCTCCGCGTCGCCGACGGCGGCGGTCACCCGGTGGCCGCCGAGGGTGAGGAGTTCGACCAGTCCGGCGCGCAGCAGCACCGCGTCCTCGGCGATCACGACCCGGAGCACGGGACCTCCAGCCGCAGCGTCGTCGGGCCGCCCGTCGGGCTCGTCACCATCAACCGTCCTCTCAGCAGTGCCACCCGGTCGGCGAGTCCCGCCAGTCCGGCCCCGGCGGCCGGGTCCGCCCCGCCGCGGCCGTCGTCGGTCACCTGGACGACCAGCCGGCCGCCCGCGAGCCGCCCGTGGACGGTGATCGCGGTGGCGCCGCTGTGCTTGGCGGCGTTGGTGAGCGCCTCGGTGACGGTGAAGTAGGCGGTGGTCTCCACCGGGGCGGGCAGCCGCTCCGGGAGCTCGATGTCGGTGGCCACCGGGATCGGGTGGCGCTGCGCGACCTCGTCGACGGCGGCGGCGAGCCCGTGGTCGGTGAGCACCTGCGGGTGGATGCCGCGCACCAGCTCGCGCAGCTGCTCCAGCGCCTGCCGGGCCTCGCCGCGCGCCCGGGTGACGAGCTCCGCCGCCCGGCCGTCCCGGTCGCGCAGCTCGTACTCGGCGAGCCCGAGGGTCATGCTGAGCGCGACCAGCTGCTGCTGCGCGCCGTCGTGCAGGTCGCGCTCGATCCGGCGCCGCTCGGCCTCGAAGGCGTCGGCCAACCGGGCCCGGGAGCGGGTGAGTTCGAGCACCCGGTGGCCGAGGTCGTCCTCCCGGGGCCCGAGCAGGAAGCCGGCCAGCGCGACCTCCGCCCGGACCAGCAGCGCCCCGGCGTACGCGCAGAGCAGCAGGCCGGCCAGTCCGGCGGCGCTGAACGGCAGGGCGGCGAACGGCCCGGCGACGGCGTGTCCGGGGACCAGCATCACGGTCTCCGGGGCGAGCGCCCAGACCACCAGCGGGGAGACGGTGAACGCGCCGGAGAGCACCAGCAGCGCGGTGAAGCCGAGCGAGGCGGCGGCCAGCACGGTCGAGGTGAGCCCGGCGTGGGCGAGTTCGCGCCACGTGGCCCGCTCGCGCAGCCGGGTGCGGACGCGGGCACGGCGGCCCGCCCCGGGCAGGCCGCGGTGCGGGTCGGGCGGCGGGACCGGTTCGACCAGCCGCAGCCGCCACCGGGCCACACCGGCGGCGGGGATGCCCGCGAGTGCCAGGGCGAGCAGCACCGGCAGTCCGACGCCGACCACCGACAGGCCCGCACCGACCACCAGCAGCACCACGAGGACCACCAGCAGCACCGGCCCGAACAGCGCCCCGCCGAGCAGGTACGCCCAGCAGCGCGGCACCCAGCGGGTGAACGGGAAGCGCAGCGGGTGCGCCCGCAGCGCCTCGCGTACGGACGTCGGCCGCCGCTCCCCGTCCGTCACCGACCCCTCGTTCACCCGGTCCACCCTAACCGACCGGCTGACGGCCCTTCGGGGCCCGGGCTCGGGCCGCGCGCGGCCTGGTCAGCGCGACGGCGGCGACCACCAGCGCGCCGCCGGCCAGGGCGTTCCAGCCGACCGGCTCGGCGAGGAAGGCCGCGCCGAGCGCGGTGGACCACAGCGGCGTCACGTACGTCACGGCCGAGGCCACCGTCGTCCCGGCGCCGCGGACCAGCGCCAGGTTGAGCAGGTACGCCACGCCCGTGCCGAGCGCGCCGAGCACCAGCAGCGCGGCGGCCGCGGCGGCGCCGGGCCAGCGCGGGAGGCCCGCGGCGAACGGCGCCACCAGGGCCAACTCGACGGCGGCGCAGGTGATCTGGAGCGCGGAGAGGGTGGTCACCGACTCCGGGCGGCCGGACAGGAAGCGGCGCAGGTAGGCGAAGCCCGCGCCGTAGCAGCAGGCGGCGGCCAGGCAGGCCAGCGCGCCGACGGTCGCACCAGCGCCCAGGCCGCGCCAGACCCCGAGCACGGTGAGCACGCCGACGAAGCCGAGCCCGAGCCCGGCCAGCCGGCGGGCGCCCGGGCGGCGCTCCTCGGGGACGGTCAGCACCGCGAACAGCAGGGTGAACAGCGGGGTGGTCGCGTTCATCACCCCGGCGAGCACCGAGCTGACCCTGGTCTCCCCGAAGGAGAAGAGGGTGAACGGCACGCTGTTGAGCAGCACCGCGACCACCGCCGAGTGCCCCCACAGCACCCGGTCGCGCGGGGCCCGCTCACCGCGCAGCAGCAGCACCGCCCACAGCGTGCCGGCGCCGAGCAGGCAGCGCCACAGCGCCACCCACAGCGGCGGCACGCCCGCCTCGACCGCCACCTTGATCAGGGCGAAGCTCCCGCCCCAGATCGCCGACAGTGCCACGAAGCCCGGCAACCAGCGCCTCACCCCGACCACCTCCGTCCTCCCGTCGCGTCTTCTGGACAGAGCGTGGCCCGGCCGCGCAGCATGAGTCCAACAAGTGGCAGTGCACTCGCGATGAGGAAGTCTCATGACCCCGGACGTCAACCTGGCCCAGCTCAGGGCACTGGTCGCGGTCGCCGACACCGGCGGCTTCAGCGCGGCCGCCGACGAGCTGGGCATCAGCCAGTCCGCGGTCTCGCACGCCGTCGCCGCGCTGGAGCGCACCCTCGGCGCGCCCGTGCTGTGGCGCGGCACCCCGTGCCGGCCCACCCCGCTGGGCGACCAGGTCCTGCCGCACGCCCGGACCGCCGTCGCCTCGGCCGCCGCCGTCCGCGCGATCGCCACCCGGCACTCCGGCGGCCCGACCGGCACCGTCCGGCTGGCGGCGCCGACCACCGTCTGCCAGGCGCTGCTGCCCGGGCTGCTCAAGGACTGGCGGGCGGCCTACCCGCAGGTGACCGTCCGGGTCTTCGAGGGCGAGGACGACGAGCTCGCGACCTGGCTGGAGGCGGGCACGGTGGACGCCGCCGTCCTGGTGGACGCCGGGCCGCTGCCGCCCGGGGCGGTCTCGCTCGGCGCCGACTCGATGCACGCGCTGCTCCGCCGCGACCACCCACTCGCCGGTCAACCGACCGTCCACGTGGCCGAGTTGGAGGACGACGACTTCCTGCTCTCGGAGGGCGGCTGCGAGCGCCACATCCGCGAGGCCTACCGGCGGGCCGGCACCCGCTTCACGCCCCGGCACCGCATCCGCGACCTGAACAGCCTGATCGGCATGGTGCACGCGGGCGTCGGGGTCTCGGTGATGCCCGCGCTGGCGCTGACCATGCTCCCGGCCGACTGCGTGCTGGTCCCGATCCGGCCCGCCGTCCACCGGACGCTGTCGCTGACCGGACCGACCGGCCGCCCGTGGTCCCCGGCGGTCGGCTCGCTGCTGGCGGGGATGGCGCCGGGAGTGACGGTCGGGGCGGCGGCCGGAGTTCCGTCCGGGCAGGGCGCGGGGACCGGGCCGGGCGCGGGGAGCGGGACGGGCGCGGGGAGCGGGACGGGCGTGGCCGTCGGGGCCTGACCTGCTGCGATGCCTCCGGAGCGGGTCGCGTAGATTCGACTGCGACTGACGGGGCGTCCGGTGAGGGGGGGGGGAGGAGCGGTGGGGCGGACTGCGCTGATCCACGCCGTTTCCGCGCCCCGGCCGTTACCATCGCCCCTATGCCGCCGCAGGACCACCCCGACCACGCCGAGCCGGTGCCGACGCGCCCTCGACGGGGGGTGCTGAGGTGTGCTACAGGACCATCGGCCCAGCCAGCCAGCCAGCCAGCCAGCCAGCCAGCCAGCCAGCCAGCCAGCCAGCCAGCCAGCCAGCCGCGCCTCCGCGCGGCCCGGACGCGCCCGCCGGGGTGCTGTTCGCCGTGCGCTCGGCCGCCGCGCTGCACCGGCTGCTCGACCTGCTGCCCGTCTTCGAGGGTGACGACCGGGTCCGCTGCCGCTTCACCCTGGTGCCCGGCTCCGACTTCGCCCCCGACGCACTCGCGGCCGTGGACACCGCCGGGGCCCGCCGCATCCCGTGGCCCGAGGCCCTCGCCACCGCGCACGACCTGATCCTCACCGCCAGCCCCAAGGGCGCGCTCGGCGGCCTGCGCGGCCGGCAGGTGCTGCTCCCGCACGGCGCGGGCTTCAACAAGGCGCTGGCACGGGAGGGCTCGCCCGAGCTGCCGTCCGGCCTCGACCCGGCGTTCCTGCTCAGCGACGGCCGCCCCACCGCCGCCCTGCACGCCCTCGCCCACCCCGACCAGGTCGAACAGCTCGCCGCCCGGGTCCCCGACGCCCGGCGGCACGCCGTCGTCGCCGGGGACCCGACGCTCGACCGGATCCTGGAGTCCCTGGACCGGCGCGAGGCCGTGCGCGCCGCACTCGGCACCGGCGGGCGGCGGCTGGTGGTGCTCTCCTCCACCTGGGGACCGCAGTCGCTGCTCTCCCGCCGTCCCGACCTGCCCGCCGAGCTCGCCGCCCGGCTGCCGTACGACGGGTACCAGCTGGCGCTGGTCGTCCACCCCAACGAGTACAGCCGGACCGGCTCCTTCGACCTGTCCCGGCGACTGCGCCCCGCACTGGACGCGGGCCTGCTGCTCGCGGCGCCGTACGAGGAGTGGGCGGCGCTGCTCGTCGCGGCGGACGCCCTGGTCACCGACCACGGCTCGGTGGCGCTCTACGCCGCCGCGCTGGACCTGCCGGTGGTGGCGGCCTGCGACGGTGCGGACGAACTGGTCCCCGGCAGCCCGATGGCCCGCCTGCTGGCCGCCGTACCGCGCCTGGACCCGGCGGCGCCGGTCCTGCCGGAGGGCCCGGGCGGCACCCGCCGGTTCGCCGAGCGGGCGTTCGCGCTCACCGGGCGCTGCCTGGAGACCCTGCGACCGGAGCTGTACAAGCTGCTCGACCTCGTCCCGCCGCCGTACCCCGTACGGCCGCGCCCGCTGCCGGTGCCGGTGCCCGAACGCGCCCCGCAGGCTCCGGCCGCTTTCGCCGTCCGGGCGTCGGCGCCCGACGGCGAGATGTCCGACGCGGAGATCGCCGACGGGGAGATCACCGTCGAACGCCTCCCGCCCTGGACGGAGCTGCCCTTCCACCACCTCGCCGCCGAGTACGGCCGGGCCGGCACCCGCGCGCTCCAGAGCTCCGCCCTGCTATACCGCCGCGCCAACACCCCTGCGGCGACGGCCGGTTGGCACCACGAGCACCGGACCGCCGCCGACTGGACCGCCGAGGCCTTCGCGGAGTACCCGAACTGCCGCACGGCCGCCGTGGTCCTCTCCCCCACCGCCGCCCTGCTGCGCCGCGACGGCGGCGACCCGGTCGCCGTCCACGTGGCCGCCGACCGTTCCGACGGCCGCGTCCGCCGCACCGACCCGGCGGCCGCCCTCTCCGCCGTCCACGCCTGGCTCGCCGCTCACCCGGACGGCCTGCGCACGCTCCCCGCCATCCTGACCGCCCGGATCGGCGCCGGAGCCCACCGCATCCGGCTGGCACCCGCCACCGAAGCCGAAGCCGGGTTCCCGGTCTGAGGCGGCGGGCGGCTGACGGCGGACGGGTGACAACTGACGACCGGCAGCCTCCGCCCTCCGGCGTAGGCACCGGGACGGCCGTCCGCGC
>NZ_JBHVET010000155.1:0-13278 GCF_042802135.1 Kitasatospora sp. NPDC057512 | reverse complement strand
GGTCCAACCCCCGTGGCCGTCACCGCCGTTGTTGAGGAAGGCGGTGGTGGGGCCGGTGGTGACGAGGTAGTCGGCATGGGCGTCACCGTTGATGTCGGCCAGCGCCACCGTGGCCTGGTCGGTGGTGAGCCCGGTCGCCGTCCGGCCGTAGTCGGTCCAGCCGCCGTGGCCGTCGCCGCCCTTGTTGAGGAAGGTGGTGATGGAACCGTCGGGGTTGATGACGTTGTAGTCGGCCCGCCCGTCACCGTCGAGATCGGCGAAGCGGACGCGGCTACGGTCGGTGGTGAGACCGCCGGCGACCTTGCCGTCGTCGATCCAGCCGCCGTGGCCGTCGCCGCCCCGGTTGAGGAAGGCGCCCACGGCGCCGTCGGACTGGGTGACGAGGTAGTCGGCGCGGCCGTCGCCGTCGAAGTCGGCGAAGGTGACCTGGGAGGGGTCGGCGGTGAGCCCGATCGCGACCTGGCCGAGGTCGTTCCAGCCGCCGTGGCCGTCACCGCCCTTGTTCAGGAAGACCCGCACCGAACCGTCCCCGTTGATCAGGATGTAGTCGGCACGACCGTCACCGTCGAAGTCGGCGAAGCGCACCCGGCTGCGGTCGCTGGTCATCCCGGTCGTGACCTGCCCGAGGTCGTTCCAGCCGCCGTGGCCGTCACCGCCCTTGTTGAGGAACACCCGGGCCGAACCGTCGTCGTTGAGGACGAGGTAGTCGGCGCGGCCGTCGCCGTCGAAGTCGGCCCACCGCACCCGGCCCGCCCCACCCGACTCCGTACCGGCGTGGTGCACCGGGGCCGGGGCGGCCAGGCCGTCCGTGAAGGCGCGGTCCAGGGCCTGGTCGAAGGTCTGCGCCAGCCGCTGGTAGCCCAGGTCGTCGGGGTGCAGGCCGTCGGCCATCTCGGCCGGGGTCAGCGCGGGTGCGGCGGTGTAGCGGACCTTGCGGCCCTGGGCCTGCTTCGCGAGGACGGCCTGGCTCAGGGCGCTGTTGTAGTCGGCCACCTGGGCGGTCAGGTTCGGTGTGGTCGGGATCAGGCCCATCACGAGGACGGTCACCCCCGGCCGGTCGGCCAGGATCCGGTCGATCAGCGCCGACGTCCGGTCCGCGGCGTGCGCCTTGTCGGTGCCCCGGTCCAGGTCGTTGATGCCGATGTGGAGCAGGACGACGTCCGGCTGGGCGGCGGCCAGCCAGCCGTCGACTCCGGCGAGGAGGTCGTTGACCATGGACCCGCTGTGGCCCTCGTTGTCCGGGTCGGGCACCGCGCCGTTGCCGCGCGAGCCCACCAGGTCGACGGTGTAGCGGTTCTGCTGGGCCACCAGGTCGGCGAGCGGTCCGCGGTACCCGGCGTCGGTGGTGCTCCGGTACCCGGCGGTGATCGAGTCGCCGAGCGGCATCACCCGCAGGACCGGGGCGGGCGTCGGTGCGGCGGCGGACGCCGTGGGGGCCACGGCGGCGAGTGCGGCCACTGCGGTCACCGCGGCGATGGCGAGTGTGGTGGTGCGCTTCACGGGGTTCCTTCCCTGTTTCCGGTCGCGGCTCAGGCGCCGGCGGCGATCTGGCCGTAGTCGATCCAGCCGGGGTTGTTCTTGTCGTCTCCGCCGTTGTTCAGGAAGGCGGTCGTCGGGCCGGTGGTCACGAGGTAGTCCGCCCGGCCGTCACCGTTGATGTCCGCCAGGTCGACGGTGTTCTGGTTGCTGGTCAGACCCGTGGCGATCTTGGAACGCAGGGTCCAGCCGCCACCCGTGTCACCACCGTGGTTCACGTAGCTGGTGATGCTGCCGTCCGGGTTCACGATGTTGTAGTCGGCACGCCCGTCACCGTCGATGTCCGCCCACTTGATCCGCGAAGTGTCAGCCGTCACGCCACCGGCCACCTTGCCCAGGTCGCTCCAGCCGCCGATACCGGTGTTGCGGAAGACACCCACCGCACCGTCCGGCTGCGTGATGACGTAGTCCGTACGACCGTCACCGTCGAAGTCCGCGAACGTCACCTGCGCCGGGTTGGCCGTGAGCCCGGTCGCCACCTGACCCAGATCACTCCAACCGCCGTGACCGTCACCACCCTTGTTCAGGAACACCCGCACCGAACCGTCCCCGTTGATCAGGATGTAGTCCGCACGACCGTCACCGTCGTAGTCCGCGAACCGCACCCGACTGCGGTCACTGGTCATCCCCGTCGTGACCTGACCCAGGTCACTCCAACCACCGTGACCGTCACCACCCTTGTTCAGGAACACCCGCACCGAACCGTTGTCGTTCAGGATCACGTAGTCCGCACGGCCGTCACCGTCGAAGTCGGCCCACCGCACCCGACCCGCCCCACCCGACTCCGTACCGGCCGAGGACCCCCGGCCGCCGATCGGCGACACGTAGCCGCTGACGTGCTTCGACCCGTACATCCCGCCGGCGGTGATGGTGCCGCGGGTGACCTGGCTGTTGCCCTGGTTGCCGCCGATGGTGCCGACGGACCCGTCGGAGTTGACCGAGACGACCAGCGAGACGTGCTCCGCGTAGCCGGAGCTGTAGTTGAAGACGGCGGCGTCACCGACGCGGGGGGTCGAGTGCAGACCGGAGCCGTACTGTCCGAAGCTGCCGGCCCCGGAGGTCAGCCCCGAGACGTTGACGCCGTTCTGCGCCCAGACCCAGCGGGCGAAGTCGGCGCACCAGGACTCGCCGCAGCTGGTGTAGTAGCCGCTGCCGCCGGCGCTGTTGGTGTCGCAGGCGCCGTGGCCGAGGTTGGCCTCGGCGGTGCCGACGATGTTCGATCCGACGCTGGCGACGGCGATCTGGGCTCCCGTCAGCATGAGGACGGGCGTGACCGCGGCGGTGGCGAAGGCAGCGGTGACCAGCGTGCGGACGGAACGCTTGCGCATGGTGGGTTTCTCCTGTTTCGGGCATGGCGGGGACAGGCGTGGTGCGACGGTGAGGGACGGTCCGCGGGTCGGGCGGTGGCGGCGGGCACGGAGGCCGGGCCGGCCTGCCGGAGCCCGGGACCGGTGTTCAGTGGGCGCGGGGCGGGACGGCTGCCCTGCAGGAGCAGCGGTCGAGGGCGCCCGCGGCGGTGCCGGCTACTGCCAGATCATGTTCTCGTCGTGCACGTCGGCGGCCTCGACGCGGGAGACGGAGGCGGTCTCGTGCCCGGCGACGGACAGGGCGACGGCGGGCAGGGCGGCGGCGACGGCGAGGGTGACGACCGCGGCGGCCTGGGCGAGACGGGTGCGCAGCATGGTGGGGTCCTTCCACGGAGGTGGGGCCGGGTGGGGCGGCCGGACCGTGCGTCCCGCGGTGACGCTTCGTCCTGGTGGCCTTGCCGGTCGGTGCTCCCGGCCGGCGATCACTACCTTGGCCGTGGGCCCGGGGCGGACGGAAGGGCTGTCAGGTGGACGGAAACGTCCCCTGCCGGTTCCGTCCAGCGGGGCCGGATCGGGACAGTTCCAGTTCGTAGAACGGGGAGACGAGCGGGGCGCCGGCCCGGGCCACGGACCAGCCGTGCAGCGGTGCGGCGGCCGCCACGGCCCGCTCGCAGAGTGCGGCGGCCCGGGACTCGGCCTCGGCGAGGCCCTCGGCGAGGAGGTACAGGCCGAGCACCGGGTCGGGGACGGCGTGCGGGTGGACGGCGACGTGCTCCAGCCGGTCCGCGGGGGTCGCCACGGACCGGAGGAGGTCGGCGACCCCGTCGGGCAGGGGTGCCCCCTCCGGGGCGAGCAGCTGAACGTGGATCAGGTACATGCCTCCGACGTTCCCAGGCCTCGTGAAGGGAGCACAGGGGGTGACGCGGGACGCTTCGGGCCGTGGCCGGAACGGTCCACGCGACACCCCTGGTCCAGCTGCGGATCTTCGTGCGATGATCATGCGCGCATCGTTCACAGGACCGCTACCGGGGGGTAGGAAATGCTGGCTGTTCTGGGCTTGGACACCGCTTCGGAAGCCGTGTACAGGGCCATGCTGGCCCGTCCCCAGGACGGTGTACTGGGGCTCTGCGGAGCGGTCGGACTGACCGAGGCGCAGGTGCGCTCGGCGCTGGACACCCTCAGCGAGCTCGCCCTGGTCCGGCCCTCGCACGAGCGGGACGGAGCGCTGCGCGCGGTCTCGCCGGACGTCGGCATGGAGATCCTGATGGCCCGCCAGCAGGCCGAGCTGGCGGTCCAGCGGCAGCGGATCGAGGCCTCCCGGGTCGCGGCGGCGCAGCTCATCGCCGACTTCTCGGACCTCCGCCCGGCCACCGCGCACGCCGGGGTCGAGCACCTGGTCGGCCTGGACGCGATCCGCGACCGGCTGGCCTCCCTCACCCGCGGGGTGAAGGACGAGGTGATGACCTTCGCGCCCGACGGCGGCCACACCCCGGAGAGCATCGCGGCGGCCCGTCCGCTCGACGAGGAGCTGCTCGGGCGCGGCGTGAAGATCCGCACCGTCTACCTGGAGAGCGCGGGTAACAGCGCGCCGACCGTCGCGTACACCGCGTGGCTCGCCGCCCGGGGCGGACAGGTGCGGGTCGTGCCCTCGCTGCCGACGCGGATGATCGTGGTCGACCGCGCCACCGCCGTCATCCCGGTGAACAGCGACGACACGGCGGCGGCGGCCGTGGTGCTGACCGGCCACGGCACGCTGACGGCCCTGTGCGCACTGTTCGAGAACGTCTGGGACGCCGCGCGGCCCCTCGTGGGCCCCGCCGTGCGCGACTCCCGGGGCCTCAGCGGCCAGGAGTCGGCCGCCCTCCGGCTGCTCTCCGAGGGGCACACCGACGAGGCGATCGCCAAGCGGCTGGGCGTCTCGCCCCGGACGGCGCGGCGGATCGCCACCGAACTGATGGAGCGGCTCGGCGCCCGCAGCCGGTTCGAGGCCGGTGTGCGCGCCGTCCAGCACGGCTGGCTCCCGGCCCGGGTCTGAGGGGCGCTCTTCCCGGAACAAGGGGAGCCCGGTCAGCCCGGCACGACGTTCGACAGCGGCAGGCCCGCGAAGAAGGCCACCGCCTCCTCCCGCCAGTGCGGGCGCCAGCCCTCGGCCTCGGCGCGGGCCGCCTCGGCGCAGCGGCGCATGTCGGAGCGGAGCCTGCCGTCCACGCCCAGCCGCCGGGCCAGCTCGCGGACGTGCTCGACCGTGTCGTCCGGGCAGTGCGGGTCGCCGAGCGCGGATTCCACCACGGCCCGCTGGGCCTCGTCCGCGGCGGCGAGCAGGGCGCTCACGGCATAGCTGCGGCGTCCCGCGCGGAGGTCGGCGCCGGTGGACTTGCCGGTGGCGTCCTCGTCGCCGAACAGGTCGAGGTAGTCGTCGCGCAGCTGGCCGCCGATGCCGACCAGGGTCGCGTACCGGCGCAGCCGCGCGTCGTGGGCGGCCAGGTCCGCGCCGGCGGCCAGCAGCCCCAGCCGCAGCGGGGCGAGCACCGAGTACCGGGTGGACTTGTACTCGCAGACGGTGTGCAGGAACTCCTCGTCCGGGAGCGGCCGGAAGTCGCGTTCGAGGTCGACGATCTGGCCGGTGACCGTCTCGGCGCCCGCGTTCAGCTGTACCTCCAGCATCGCCTGGCGCAGCTCGGCGGGGACGTCCGCCTCCAGCAGGACCCGCATCGACAGGAAGGCGGCGAGGTCCCCGGCCAGGACGGCCAGGCCGAGCGCGGTGCGGTCCGCCTCCGGGAACTCCCGGCGGTAGGCGTAGTAGGTGGAGGGGCCGCCGCGGCGTACGGGCGCGTCGTCGATGATGTCGTCGTGGACGAGCCCGTGCGTCTGGAGCAGTTCGATGCTCAGCGCGGCCTCCGCCAGGCCGGGCACCGGGTCGATGGTCACCAGTCGGGCGGCCTCGTACAGCAGGGCGACCCGCAGCCGCTTGCCGCCGCGCAGTGAGAGGTCCCGCAGCAGCTCCAGGCAGCGCGGGGTGAAGCGGCTGAGCGGCGGCGTGTCGAGGCGCTCCGGCAGGGCGGCGAAGTAGGCCTCGAAGCGGAGGTCGAACCGGCGCCGGTGTCCGGCGGCTCGTTCGCGGGCGGCTGCCATGATCGTCTCGTTCACGGGGCCCAGCCTCGCATCCGCACGGGCGTACCCGCGCCGCCGGGGTCCGCGCTGACCAGGCGCGAGCTGCGCGAGCTGTGAGGCCCCCGCGCCATGGTGTGCCGTTCCGCCCCCGGACGACACGCGGTGCCCCGCTCCGTCAGGCCGTCACCCTCACGAACCCTCGTTCTCCGCCCACCTGCCGCCGCGGGTTCCCTCAGCGGGCGCCGATCGAGGAGTCGACTTAGCATTCCGGTGGCGCAGGGCGCCGCCGGCAGGAGATTCCGAGGAGCTTCGCGATGAGTACGCACCTTCACCCTGCTCCCGACCGCCGTGCCCGGCGTCTCCGGACCCGCGACCGGCTCGGCTGAGCCCGCCACCGATGCCGGCCGGTTTCAGTGCGGGCGACACCGCCTTCGTCCTCCTCAGTGCGGCCCTGGTCATGCTGATGACCCCCGGGCTGGCCTTCTTCTACGGAGGGATGGTCAGGGCCAAGAGCACGCTGAACATGCTGTCGATGTGCTTCGTCGCGCTGGCGATCGTCAGCGTGCTGTGGGTGCTCTACGGCTACTCGCTCAGCTTCGGCACCGACGCCTTCCACGGCCTGATCGGCAACCTCGACCACCTGGGGATGCGCGGCGTCGGGCGGGACGACCTGCACGGCTCGATCCCGGTCACCGTGTTCGCCGTGTTCCAGCTGATGTTCGCGGTGATCACCCCGGCGCTGGTCAGCGGCGCGATCGCGGACCGCACCAGGTTCACCGCCTGGACGCTGTTCGTCACGGTCTGGGCCACGGTGGTGTACTTCCCGGTCGCGCACTGGGTGTTCAGCACCGACAACGGGCGCGGCGGCTGGCTGGTCGACCGGGTGGGCGTGATCGACTTCGCCGGCGGCACCGCGGTGCACGTCAACGCCGGGGTCGCGGGCCTGGCGCTCTGCCTGGTACTGGACAAGCGCGTCGGTTTCCGGAAGCACCCGATGCGCCCGCACAGCCTGCCGCTGGTGATGCTCGGCTCCGGGCTGCTCTGGTTCGGCTGGTTCGGCTTCAACGCGGGCTCGGCGCTGGCCGCCAACGGCGTCGCCGGCGCGGCGTTCCTGAACACCCAGATCGCCACCGCCGCCGCGATGCTCGGCTGGCTGGCCTACGTACGGGCGAGGAACGGCGCCTTCACCACGCTGGGCGCCGCCTCCGGCGCGGTGGCCGGACTGGTCGCGATCACCCCGGCCTGCGGGTCGGTCTCGGTGCTCGGTGCCGTCGTGATCGGGCTGGTCGCGGGCGCGGTCTGCGCGGCGGCGGTCAGCCTCAAGTACCGGCTGGGCTTCGACGACTCGCTCGACGTGGTCGGCGTGCACGCGGTCGGCGGGGCGATCGGCTCGCTGCTGGTCGGCCTCCTCGCCACCGGGCACGTCGGCCAGAGTGCCAGGGGCCTGTTCTACGGCGGCGGCTTCGGGCAGCTCGGCAGGCAGGCGGTCGGCGTCGTGGTGGTCGCCTGCTACTCCTTCGTGCTCTCCTGGCTGCTCGGCCGGGCGATCCAGCGGACCATCGGCTTCCGGGTCGCCGAGGAGGTCGAGGTGGTCGGCATCGACCAGAGCGAACACGCCGAGACCGCCTACGACTTCACGGCGACGGGGGCGCCCTGGCCCGAGCCCCCGACGCCCCGGACCCGGACCCGGACCCGGTCCCGAGGAATGGCGGACGGCCTGGCGACGGCCGTCCGGAAGGCCTTGCGGAGGAAGGCCCCGTAGCCGGCGAGGCGTGCCGGGCCCCCGTCACCAGGTGACGGGCAGTGCGTGGAGCCCGTAGACCTCGTTGTTGACCCGGTAGGGCACCTCTTCGGCGGGACACGCGAGCGCGAGGCCGGGCAGCCGCCGCAGCAGCGCGGGCAGCGCGATCCGCAGTTCGGCGCGGGCCAGCGGTGCGCCGAGGCAGTGGTGCGGGCCGTGCCCGAAGGTCAGGTGCGACACGGGCTCGCGTCCGATGTCGAGGCGGTCCATCCCGGCGCCGAGCGCCGGGTCCCGGTTGGCCACCGGCAGCTGGCAGACGACCTGCTCGCCGGCCTTGACCGGCACGCCGCCGATCTCGGTGTCGCACCGCGCGGTCCGGGCCAGCGCGGTGCTGGACACGGACAGGTACCGCAGCAGTTCCTCGACGGCGGCGTCGACCACCGGACCGCCCTCGGGCGCGTCGCGCAGCCGGTCGGCCTGCTCCGGGTGCGACAGCAGGGCGAGCACGCCCAGGCCGATCGTGTTGGACACCGTGACGTGGCCGGCAAGCAGCAGCAGCTCGCAGACACCGACCAGTTCGGAGTCCGACACCGCGCCGCCGTGCTCCCGGACGAGCATGCCGATCATCCCGTCGTCCGGGCTGCGCCGCTTCTCCGCCACCAGGGCGGCCACGTACGCGTGCGACTCCCGGCCGGCCGCGAGCCGTTCCTCCATGGGGAGCCCGAGGTCCAGCGTGGTCCGGGACCAGCGGTGGAACTCCCCCTGGTCCGGGTCGGGGACGCCGAGCATCGCGCAGATCACCCCGAGCGGCAGCGGCAGGGCGAAGTCGTCCATCAGGTCCGCCGCGGGCCCCCGCGCCTCCATGGCGTCGAGCAGCTCGCCGACCAGGGCGCGGATCATCGGCTCCAGGGAGCGGATCCGCTTCCCGGTGAACTCCGGTGTCAGCACGTGGCGCAGCCGGGTGTGCTCCGGCGGGTCCATGTTGAGGAGCTCGTTCGGCAGGACCGGGGCGCGTTCCGGGTCGTACATCGCGAAGGTCTCCTGGTCGGCCAGGACGCGCCGCACGTCGGCGTGCCGGGTGACGAGCCGGTACTCGCCGACCCGGTGCAGCCAGAAGTCCCGGACGCGCCGGACCGGGTCCCCGTGCTGGGCCTCGCCCAGGGCCCGGCCCGGGTCGAGCCCGTCGCGACGGTAGAAGATCGAGATCGGCGGCACGTCCTGCTCGCTCATGGAACCTCCCGTGATCCATCCGGTACCCCCTTCCCGATACCCGGGGGTCCGGGCCGCCGCGCGCGTCCGCGGCGGTCCCGTGCGGCGCGCGGGGGCGCGGCGGCCTCGAACGCGCCCCCTCTCCCGAGCCGGAGCCGCCCCCGGCGCGCCTCACCCCCGGCTCACCTGCCCTTCCCGTCCGCCAGGAGGCCCGCCTGCCGGTCCGTCAGGAGCCCCTCGGCACGGAGCCAGCGCACCGTGTCGGCCATGGTCTCCGCGATCGGCCTCGGCAGCAGTCCGCAGGTGCTCGCGGCCGGGTGGACGGGAGCCGCGCAGGCGCAGGTGTAGACGGCGCCGTACTCCGCGGGGATGTGCCAGGGCCAGCCGCGCTGCACCAGGGTGGCCAGGGCGCCGACCGGCAGCATGGCGCGGGCGGGCAGGAAGACCGCGGGCAGCCGCCGCCCGGTGACCTCCCGCAGGGTCCGCACGTACTCCCGGGTGGCCAGTTGGCGGCCCGGGGCGAAGTGGCGGTCGAGGCCCGTCCTCGGTGCGGTCAGCAGCCGGGCGTGCAGCCGCGCGGTGTCGCGGACGTCGCCGACCGGGAAGCCGCCGAGCGGCCAGACCGGCATCAGCCCGCGCAGGGTGTTGCGCAGCCGGGTGTTCTGGTCGCCCGGCCCCGGATCCAGCGGGCCGAGCAGCGCGGGCGGGTAGCTGATGACCACCGGTGCGCCGTCCCGCTGGTGGCGGCGGGCGACCCGCTCGGCGGCGGCCTTGGTGGCCATGTACGTCTCCCGGGGGCGGCCGACCGGGGAGTCCTCCCGGAGCGGCCGCCGGCGGGTCGGCAGCAGTGCGACGATGCTCGACACGTGGATGACCGGATCGGCGCCCGACCGGCGGGCCGCGGCCAGCACCAGGTCGGTCCCCCGCTCGTTGGTCCGGCGCATGGCCGGGTACCGCCGGCTGTCGAAGGAGTACACCGAGGCCGCGTGCAGGACGGCGTCGGCGCCGCGCACCGCGCGGGCCGCACCGCCCTCGTCCGTCACGTCCCCGACGACCAGGTCGACGGCGCCCGGGTCCACCTCCAGCAGCGCGAGGGCCCGTTCCGCGCGGGCCGGGTCGCGCACCAGCATCCGCACCCGGTGCCCGTCCCGGACCATCGCCGCGACCGAGTGGATGCCGACGAACCCGGTGCCGCCGGTCACGCTCACCAACATCGGACCATCCCTCCGCTCAGCCGATCCCGTCGCCGGCGCCGCCGACGCCCCGGTGGAAGCCTCCGCCGTAGAACAGCAGCGCCTGCCGGCCCTCCGCCCAGCCCGACCCGAGCACGCTGCCGAGGAAGATCGAGTGGTCGCCGCCGTCGTACTGCCCGGCCAGCTTGCACTCCAGCCAGGCGAGCGAGCCCGACAGCAGCGGGGCGCCGGTGAACGGGCCGGGCCGCCAGTCGACGCCGTGGAACTGGGCGGCGCCGCGCGGCCTGCCGCGGCCCGCGAAGTACCGTGCCAGCGGCTCCTGTTCGTCCCCCAGGACGGAGACCGCGAAGGACCCGGTCGCGGTGATCGCCCGGTGCATCGTCGCGGTGCGGGCGACGCAGCACAGCACCAGCGGGGGCTCCAGCGACACCGAGCTGAACGCGTTGGCGGTCATGCCGTGGACGTGCTCGCCACCGGTGGTCAGCACCGTGATCCCGGTGGCGAACCGGGCCATCGTCTCGCGCAGCGCGTCCGGCGGAACGGCGGCGTGCCGGGAGGACGGCAGGGTCGTGGACGGCGAGGTCGTGGACGGTGACGGGTCGTCGACCAGGGCGCGGCCGTTGTCGCTCACCGCGCCCTCCCCGTGCCCACCGGCCGGCCGGACGACGGGGCCGGCGCCGCCAGGACCCGGGCGGCCACCGCGTCCTCGGCGTACGGCGCCAGGGCCCGGCGCAGCTCCTCCGGCACCGGGGCCGGGACGGTCGCCGTGTTCGGCCCGCGCATGCACGCGATCCGCTGGCGGCCGCGGGCGACCGGGCTCCCGTGCTCGCCGTCGATCCGCAGGTAGTCGAAGCTGAACTGGACCTGGGTCCGGGTCAGTTCCTCCAGCCGCATCCGGACCGACAGCTCGTCGAACGCGGTGATCTCGGCGAAGAACTCGCACTCCACCTTGAGGGTGAACAGCTTCAGGTCCTCCCGCAGTTCGGCGAGCACCCCGGGCGCCTTCTCCTTGAGGAACATCTCCCGGCAACGCCCCTGCCAGCGCAGGTAGTTCACGTAGTAGACGTTGCCGACGAGGTTGGTCTCCTCGAACCCCACGGTGTGGCGCAGCTCGTAGTAGCCCGACATCAGTTCTCCTTTCCGGCGAGTACGGCGAAGACGACCGGCCCGGGCCGTCCGTTGACGGTGGTCACCCAGGTGGCGACGGCGGCGTCGCCGGCGGACAGGACGGCCCAGCCGTCCGGGTGGACGCGGTCGAGGGTCAGCGCCTGCGTGGTCGCACCGGACTTGCGCAGGCACTCCAGCGCGCTCCAGACCCTGGTGCCGGCCACCTCCGGGGCCTCGTCGGCCTCGGTCGCCAGCAGGTCCCGCAGGGCGTGTTGGCCGGGGCCGAGCAGCGCGTCCCAGTCCTCGGGGGTCCGTTCCAGGACGGACTCCGCGTCGCAGGCGAGGCGCCCCCGGCCCACCACCGCCAGGGTCAGGCCGGCGTCGTGCGAGGCCGACACCGTCCAGCCCTCGAGCCCCGGCCCGCCGCCGAGTTCGGGCCTGCCGTCCGGCCGGTGGTTCAGCTCCACCGGCCGGCCCAGCGCCCGGCCGACGGCGGTCGCGGTGCGGGCCCGGCGGTCGCGGTGCCCGGCGTCGCCGTCCGCGGCGGGTTCGACGACCACCGCGCGGCTGCCGCCCAGGACCCGTTCCAGGCTTCGTTCCAGGTACGAGCCGAGCATCGCGGGCACCCACGGGCCGGCGCCGTCGCGCCGGCGCACGGCGACCAGGGTCAGCCCCTGCCAGTGCTCGACCACCGCTCCGGAGGGCGTGCGCACGACGAGGTCGTAGACGTAGCGGTCCCCGTCCTGGGAGCGCTCCCGGGCGTCGAGCACGACGAACCCGGTGTCCTGGTCCGCCCGGTCGGCCAGCCAGAGCCGCTCGATGCTCTGCGGCAGCAGGGTGGCGTCCGGCACGCAGCACTGGACGGCGTGCATCATCGCGTCCCGGGTGCCCGGGTCGGCCAGCTGCTGGTCCTGCGGCAGGAAGGCGGCGAACCAGGGCGCCTGGGCGGCGGTGGAGATCTCCGCCAGGGCGTGCCGGGCACTCGCCCGCCGGTACTCCAGCAGGCGCTGGAACCGCTTGCCCTGGAACAGCACGCCGCCGTACAGCTCGGTCACCGGGTCCACCGGCACCGTCGGCAGGCCGGACCCGACCGGCGGCGGCGTGCCGGGCGGCTCGGGGCGGGGGTAGCGCAGCCTCGCCCGGAAGTGGTCGGCCGTGAAGCCGGTGTCCTCGCTCCGCAGCACCACGTCGACCGTCCCGGGGGTCTGCACCAGCGCGGCGATCCGGATGGTGGTCGAGCCGCCCGGGCGGACCACCACGGGGCGGCGGAACTCGACGTCCTCCAGCAGCGGCGAGCCCTGGTGCCCGCTCACCGCGGCGGCCACCTGGGCCATCGCCTCCATGCCCAGGACGGCCGGGAAGAGCAGGTCGCCCTGGAGCCGGTGGTCGGTCAGGTAGGGGTCGCTGCCCTCGGACAGCTCGGCCTCGGTGATCAGCTCGATCTCCGGGTGGTGGGCGACCACCCGCTCCACGAACCTGGTCAGCGGCAGTTCGCGCTGGACCGTGGCCAGGGTGGGCAGGCCGCCGGCCCGTCCGCTCACCACCAGAACGGGGCCGGCCGAGGGGTCCGCGAGCACCTCGCGGAGCACCTGGATCCCGTCCTCGGTGGAGATCGGCGTGATGCCCTCCCGGATCAGCGCCTCGACGACGCCGAGCCGTTCGCCCATCCCGGCGCCCGACCAGACCGACCACTCCAGGGCGATCGCCCGGGCCCGCGGGTGCCGGTCCCGGAAACGGAGGGTCAGCTCGGTCATCCAGTCGTTGGCGGTGGCGTAGTGGGCCTCGCCGCGGAGCCCGGCCCGGCCGATGATCGAGCCGAAGGTGACCAGCAGCTTCAGGCGGTCCGGGTCGACGGCCGCCAGCACCGCCGCCAGGCCGTCGGTCTTGGGCGCCAGGGTCCGCCGGAAGTCCTCGGCGGTCAGCGCGTCCAGGGCGGC
The DNA here is from genome assembly GCF_042802135.1 of Kitasatospora sp. NPDC057512. Taxonomy (NCBI): domain Bacteria; kingdom Bacillati; phylum Actinomycetota; class Actinomycetes; order Kitasatosporales; family Streptomycetaceae; genus Kitasatospora; species Kitasatospora sp. NPDC057512. Next base: position 137 of record NZ_JBHVET010000155.1, on the reverse strand, counting down.
CGGCTCGTTGCGGCCGGCGCCGTGCAGCACGGCGGTGACCGGGCCGAGTTCGCTCTCCAGCAGGCCCACAGCGTCGGCGACCTCCTGGGGCGAGGAAACGTCCGCCCGTGCGTAGCGGTCGCGAAGGCGGGCGGCCT
>NZ_JBHVET010000154.1:0-13314 GCF_042802135.1 Kitasatospora sp. NPDC057512 | reverse complement strand
GCTCGGCGCGCTGCTGGCCGGCCGGGTGCGGGCGAAGGCCTGACGGTCAGGACCCGGCGGGGGCTCCGGCCCCCGCCGGGGCGCCGAGGAAGGCCTCCCAGCCGCCGGCCGGCGCCTGGCCGGGGGCGAGCGTCTGGAGCTTGCGCAGCACCGCCGGGTCCTGGGCGTCCAGCCAGTCCACCAGCTGCCGGAAGGAGACCAGCCGGACCTCCGGCTTGCCCGCGATGGTCCGGAGGACGTCCTCGACGGCGTTCATGTAGATGCCGCCGTTCCACTCCTCGAAGTGGTTGCCGATGACGTACGGCGCCCGGTTGCCGTTGTAGGTGCGGTCGAAGCCCATCAGGTAGGCGTCGCGGGCCTGGGTCTGGAAGCCGGGGTGGAGCGCCGGGTCGGCCTTGGTGTTGGGGCCGCACTGGTTGTACATGATGTTGTAGTCCATCGAGAGCACTTGGAAGGTGTGCCCGGGGAACGGGATGGACTGCAGCGGGAGGTCCCACAGCGCGCCGCCCTGGATCTTCTGCGGCCACACCTGGGTCCCGTTGCCGCTGCTGTCGTAGCGCCAGCCGCGCTTGACCGCGGTGGGCAGCAGGTTGCGCTGGCCCTCCAGACAGGGGGTGCGGCTGCCGATCAGCTCCTTGCGGTAGTCGAAGGGCAGCGCCGGCAGGTCGGTGAAGCCGGTGTTGGTGCGCCAGTTCGTCACGAAGTCCATCGCCTGCTGGATCTCGCTGTCCCACTCCTCGGGGGACCACTTGCCGACGCCGGTGGAGCCGCAGAAGTGGCCGTTGAAGTGGGTCCCGATCTCGTGGCCCTCCAGCCAGGCCGCGTGCACGTTCTCCAGGGTGTCGCGGATGTGCTGGTCGCTCAGGTAGCCGATGTCGGAGGCGCCGGCCCTGTGCTGCGGCGGGCGGTAGAGGTCCTTCTTGGACTCCGGCAGCAGGTAGAGGCCGCTGAGGAAGAAGGTCATCTTCGCGTCGTGCTCCTGGGCCAGCCGGCGGAAGCGGGCGAACAGGCCGTTGTCGAGCTCGCCGGCGCCGTCCCAGGAGAAGACCACGAACTGCGGCGGGCGCTGGCCGGGCTGCAGCCGGTCGGGGACCGGCTGGTGCGGCTGGGCGCCGGTGTCCGAGGTGGAGCCGTCGCCGATCAGGACGGCCTGCGGCTTGGGGGCCGGGGCGGGGGTGTCGGCCCGCTCGTCGGCCGCGCCGGTGGCCGGGACGACGGCTCCGGGCGCCCGCTCCCCGCCGGTGGAGTGGTTGCTGCCGCAGCCGGCCGCCAGGGTGGCGGCGGTGGCGGCGCCGGCCGCCAGCAGGGTGCGGCGCGAGAGGGCTTCCATGGTCACTCCGTTCGTGGGGCGGTGGGCGGCGTGCGGGAGTGCGGAGTCCGGTCGGACAAGTGGGTGATACAACCCGTAACCGGGTCAGCATGGCACGGGGGCGGGGCCGGTCGGAGAGGCGCAGCGGGTCGTCCGGAGCGATCGCCCGAACGCCGCAACCGATCGGGTCCGTAGAACCGTCGGTAGCTCGTGTCGGGAGCGTTCCTGCGGCGATCGTATGCGGAGGGCGGCCGTCGCGCTCCGCGACCGGGTGCCCACGGGGCGCACGGAAGGGGCCGTCAGCCCTGCCGATCGGCGGGTGCCGGTACGACCGTCGTATGGACGTGCCTTACAGTCCGTTCCGGTTGAATTGTTTCCCAGGAAACTCCCAGGAAGCGGGGTTCCGTCGGCAGAGGGGAGCGCCCGTGGGCGTCCAGCAGAGCAGGGGGCCCTGGCCGGGCACCCTGGCGGCGGGTGCCGCGCTGGTGCTCGGTGCCTGGCTCGTGCACGACGGAGGCCCGTCGCTGCCGCCCGCGCCGGGGGCCGGCCAGGCCCAGGCCGGGATCACGCCGGTCTCGGTCGTCCCGCCGCTGGGTCCGTCCGCGCCGACCCGGATCCGCATCCCGGCGGTGCGGCTGGACGCCCCGGTCACCGCGCTCGGACTGGACGCCGACGGCCACCTGCAGACCCCGCCCGAGGCGGACCGCAACCTGGCGGGCTGGTACCGGGGCGGGGCCAGCCCCGGCCAGCGCGGTACCGCGATCCTGGCGGGACACGTCGACAACAGGACCGGCCCCGCGGTCTTCTATCATCTGGGCGCGCTCCGTCGGGGGGACCGGATCGAGATCGCCCGGGCGGACGGCGCCACCGCCGTCTACCAGCTCTACGCCATCGAAGTGCACGACCGAAAGGACTTCCCGGACGATCGGGTCTACCGTCAGGCCACTGACGCGCAGCTGCGGGTGATCACCTGCGGCGGCTCGTACAGCGAGGAGCACGGCTACGACGGCAACGTCGTCGCCTACGGCTTCCTGGCCGACACCACCCCGCCGGGCAAAGCCGCATGAGCACGTTGACCCTTGCCTCCCGCTGGAACCCGATCGACTGGCCGCTCACCGAGGGCCTGATCCCGCACGCCGTGCTGGCGGCCGGCTGGGCGGCGCTGATCGCGCTCGCCGTCGGCCGCGGCCGGAGCTGGTGGCGGGTCCGCCTGCCCGCCGCCCTCGTCACCGCGGCGGCGCTCAGCTGGCTGCTGGACGTCGTGGTCGACGGCTGGTGGCACCCCTTCCCGGAGGGCACGCCCCGGTACGTCACCTGGTGGATAGCCATCGCCCTGACCGGGCTCTGCCTGGCCGGCTACCGGATGCGCCGGCTCACCTGGCGGCGGCGGGGGCTCGCGCTGGGCCTGTGCGGCCTGGTGGTGCTGATGGCCTCCTCCGAGGTGAACATCGGCTTCGGCCAGTTCCCGAGCGGGCGGGTGATGCTCGCGCCGTGGCTGACCAAGACCGACGGGCTGGTCGCCAACAAGGCGGGCCAGACCGTGGCCGCCCCGCCGGGCAAGACGCTGGAGGAGGTCTGGCAGCCCCCGGCGGACCTGCCCGAGAAGGGCACCGTGTCGGTGGTGCCGATCCCCGGCACCAAGTCGGGCTTCAAGGCCCGCGACGCGTACGTCTACCTCCCGCCCGCCTACCAGGCCACCCCGCGGCCGCTGCTCCCGGTGGTCGTGATGATCACCGGTCAGCCCGGCGTCCCGGGGGACTGGGTGCTCTCCGCGCAGATCAACGAGGCGCTGGACGCCTACGCCGCGGACCACGGCGGCCTCGCGCCGATCGTGGTGATGCCCGACCAGCTCGGCTCCACCTGGGCCAACACGCTCTGCCTCGACTCCAAGATCGCCAAGACCCAGACCTACCTGGCGGTGGACGTCCCCGAGTGGGTGCACCAGAACCTCCAGACGGCGGCCGGCCGGAAGTCCTGGGCGATCGGGGGCGCCTCGATGGGTGGAACCTGCGCGCTCCAGCTCGGCGTCAACGCCTCCGACGTGTACGGCACCGTCCTCGACATGTCCGGGCAGGACGAACCGACCCTGGGCAGCCGGGAACAGACCGTCAAGGCCGCCTTCGGTGGTGACGAGAAGAAGTTCGACGCGGTCGATCCGCTCCAGGTGATGGCCCGCAAGAAGTTCCCGGACACCAACGTCGCGTTGGTCGTCGGCGAGACCGACGAGGAGTTCAGACCGCAGATGGAGAAGGTCTACCAGGCCGCGCAGGCGGCCGGAATGAAGTCCAAGTTCGAACTGATGCCGGGTGGCCACGGCTGGGTCGTCTTCCGGCCCGGCATCGCCCAGCAGCTCCCGTGGCTCGCCCAGCAGACCGGGCTGAGCCGGTGACCGGGGCGGGGACGGCGCTGGCCACCGTCGGCGAGCAGCGCGGGCCGGGGCCGGACGCGGAGCGCTCGGCCGAGCGCGGCACCGACCGGGCCGACCGGGCGCCGGTCACCCGGACGCCGGAGCCGCGCCCGCAGAAGGTCCGGCGGGCGGCCAGGGCGCTCGGCTCCCGGCTGCGCTCGGCGCCGCTGACGCTGGCCCTGCTGGCCGGGCTCTGGCTGCTCGGCGCGGCCACCCGCAGCCTGGGCCACGGCCCGTCGGACCGGGTGCTGGAGCGGGCCGGCATCGGCCTGTCCACGCTGGCCGAGGGCCACTGGTGGACGCCGGTCACCTCGATGTTCTGGTGCTCGGGCAAGGGCTCGTACGTGTTCACCAGCCTGCTGCTGCTCCTGGTCGGCCCGGCCGCCGAGCACCGGCTCGGGCGGCTGCGCACCCTCGCGGTGCTGGTCGGCGGGCAGGTCGTCGGCACCCTGCTGGGCACCGGACTGGTCGCGTTCGGCTCCTCGGCGGGGGAGCAGTGGACCGCCTCGGTGGCCGACCAGATCTCGGTCGGCCCCGGCGTCGGCGTGTTCGCGCTCGCCGGGGTCCTCGGGTACCGGCTCACCGTGCTCTGGCGCCGCCGGCTGCACCTGCTGGTGCTGCTCGTCCCGCTGGTGATGACGCTGTACGTGGGCCACCTGCAGAGCGTCCAGCGGTGCGCCGCCGCGCTGGCCGGGCTCGGCCTGGGCGCGCTGGTCAGCCGGGGCCGCCCGCACCTGCGCACGCACCGCTCCTCGCACTCGGAGACCCGGGTGCTGGTGGCCCTCTGCCTGGTCGCGGCCGCCTTCGGGCCGCTGCTGGCCTCGCTGTACGACAACGCCAGCGGGCCGTTCAACACCTTCTCCGAGCTGTACTTCTCGCACCGGCTCAGCCCGGACGAGGTGGCCGACTTCTGCGCGCTGTCGGCGCACGACTGCGCCCGGGCGCACGCCGTCGTCCGGATCTTCGACACCCCGGGCCGGATGATGGCCGCGCTGTTCCCGGCGCTGCTGCTGGTGCTCGCCGAGGGGCTGCGCCGGGGCCTGAGGTTCGCCTGGCTGGTCACCGTGGCCACCGAGCTGCTCTGGGCGGCGCTGCTGTGCTGGCTCTACCTGGACGCCGGGCCGGTCAGCCGGGACGTGGTGCAGTACTTCGTCGAGGCGCTGCTGCTGCCGCTGCTGACCACCGCGCTGCTGCTGGCCACCCGCAAGCGGTTCCTGCTGCGGCTGTCCGGCCGCTCGGTGCGCCGGCTGGCCCTGGTGCTCGGCGGCGCGGCGCTCGCCTCCGCGGCCACCTACGTCGGGGTCGGGCGGCTGGTGGCCGGGCAGTTCGAGCCGGGGGCCTCCGCCCGCCGGCTGGTGGCCGGGCTGCCGGCCCAGTTCCTGCCGCCCGCGTACAACGACCTGCTGCCGGACTACCCGATCGCGGTCGGGCCGGTGGCGCGCTTCCTGGAGACGTACTGCGGGCTGGCGTTCTGGGCGGTCGCGCTGGCCGTGCTGCTGTCGGTCTTCCGCCGGCCGGTGCTGCACACCGACGCGGCGGCGGCCGGGCGGGCGCGGGCGCTGCTGACCGAGCACGGCGGCGGGACGCTCTCGTTCATCGCCACCTGGGACGGCAACCACTACTGGTTCGACGAGGGCGGCCGGGCGGCCGTCGCCTACCGGGTGGTGGGCACCGTCGCGCTGACCACCGGCGACCCGTTCGGCGCGCCGGAGGACCGGGCCCGGGCGGTGGCCGGCTTCGCCCGGTACTGCGACGCGCGCGGCTGGACGCCGTGCTTCTACAGCGTCTGCGGCGAGACCAGGGCCGCCACCGCGCAGCTCGGCTGGCGCTCGGTGCAGGTCGCCGAGGACACCGTCGTGCCGCTGCCCGAGCTGGCCTTCACCGGCCGCAAGTGGCAGGACATCCGCACCGCCCTCAACAAGGCCGGCAAGCAGGGCATCTCCGCGGAGTGGTGGGCGTACCACGAGGCGCCGCTCGCGCTGCGCGAGCAGATCCGGGCGATCTCCGAGGAGTGGGTCTCCGAGAAGGGCCTGCCGGAGATGGGCTTCACCCTCGGCGGGCTGGAGGAGCTGGACGACCCGGACGTGCGGGTGCTGATCGCGGTGGACGAGCAGCGGGTGGTGCACGGGCTGACCAGCTGGATGCCGGTGTACGAGGACGGCGTGCCGGTCGGCTGGACGCTGGACTTCATGCGCCGGCGCTCGGACGGCTTCCGCGGCGTCAGCGAGTTCCTGATCGCCTCGGCGGCGCTCGGCTTCAAGGAGGAGGGCGCGCGCTTCCTGTCGCTGTCGGGCGCGCCGCTGGCCCGCACCGGGCAGGACGAGGAGCCCACCGGCCTGCAGCGGATGCTGGACTGGATGGGCAAGGTGCTGGAGCCGGTGTACGGCTTCCGCTCGCTGCTGGCGTTCAAGGCGAAGTTCCAGCCGGAGTACCGGCCGATGTACATGGCGTACCCCGACCCGGCCGCGCTGCCCGGCATCACCAGGGCGATCGGCAAGGCGTACCTGCCGCACCTGACGGCGGCCCAGGGCGTCCGGCTGATGCGCAAGCTCTCGGGCTGAACCGCCCCGGAGCGGGGGCGACCGTACGGGCTTCCCGGGCCCCGGACCCGGGTCGCCGCGCGACGGACGCGGACGGACGGTTCACCGCGCGGGCGGTCGCCACACGAGCGGTCGCCACGCGGGCGGGCGCGTCACGGCCCGGAAGCGCGGGGCGCTCCCGGCGGCCGGCGCCCCCGTCAGCCGAGCAGCTGGGCGAGCGCGCGGTCGGCGTCCAGGTGCAGGTGCTCCTCGCCCTCGGGGACGACCAGCCGGCTGCGCCACAGGAAGCGGCGCAGGTCGGCGGCGTCGAACTGGAGCAGCGCGGTGCCCTCGGGGGCCCGCAGCTCGACCATGGTGCGCCGGCCGACCGCGGGCCGGACATGGACGTCGCCGGCGCCGGACGGCAGCTCCAGACCGGCCGAGAGCAGCTGGCGCGCGAAGACCCAGACGATGTCCTCGGAGCCCCGGCACTCCGCCGGGTCGTCCAGCGAGAACTCGGCGGGGAAGGCCATCCGGACGGCCAGCGGGTCCTCCGGCAGGTAGGAGAGCCCGACCCGCAGCCGGACGGAGCGGTGGGAGGAGAGGATCAGGCGGGCCTGGACGGTCTCTTCGACGGTGCGCACGGGCGGGGTCCCTTCGGTTCGGTGCGAGGCTGCGTGACAGCAGTGAGGGTTGCTGCGGCCTCACCCTGGTGAGAGTCCCGGGACCGGTGGTGCTTACCCGGTTCCACGAGGTATTCGGTGTGATCCGGGTCACATCGATTTCCGGCCGCGCGGGCCCGGCGCGGAGCGCCGCCTGGAGGCCCGAACGGCGCCGGACCGGTACGCTGGGCGGGTTGTCCGATTGCCGCCCGACCGCGGGGCGAGGCCGCAAAACCGCCTCTGACCTGCGATGATCCCCCTCGGAGACCGTGAGTACTGCCGCCGCCTCCTCGATGCCGCTGTTCTCCGACGTACCGGAGCCGCAGGCGCCCGTCCGATCCGTCGGCCATGCCGCGCCCGCCGGTTCGCACCACCTCTCCCCGGCCTTTCCCGGCCGCGCCCCCTGGGGCACCGCGGGCAGGCTGCGGGCCTGGCAGCAGGGCGCGCTGGACAAGTACATCGAGACCCAGCCGCGCGACTTCCTCGCGGTCGCCACCCCGGGCGCAGGCAAGACCACCTTCGCGCTCACCCTGGCCTCGTACCTGCTGCACAACCACCTGGTGCAGCAGGTCACCGTGGTCGCGCCGACCGAGCACCTGAAGAAGCAGTGGGCCGAGGCCGCCGCGCGGATAGGCATCCGGCTGGACCCGGCGTACTCCTCCGGGCCGCTCTCCCGGGACTACCACGGCATCGTGGTCACCTACGCGGGCGTCGGGGTCAACCCGATGCTGCACCGCAACCGGACCGAGGCCCGCAAGACCCTCGTGATCATGGACGAGATCCACCACGCCGGTGACTCCAAGTCCTGGGGCGAGGCCTGCTTCGAGGCCTTCGAGCCGGCCACCCGCCGGCTGGCGCTGACCGGGACGCCGTTCCGCTCGGACACCAACCCGATCCCGTTCGTGGCCTACGACGCGGGCAGCGACGGCATCCGCAAGTCCATCGCCGACTACACCTACGGCTACGGGCACGCGCTCGCCGACCACGTCGTCCGTCCGGTGATCTTCCTCAGCTACAGCGGCAACATGCGCTGGCGCACCAAGTCCGGCGACGAGCTGGAGGCCCGGCTCGGCGAGCCGATGACCAAGGACCTGATCGCCCAGGCCTGGCGCACCGCGCTGTCCCCGCAGGGCGAGTGGATCCCCTCCGTCCTCCAGGCCGCCGACCGGCGCCTCACCGAGGTCCGCAAGGCGATCCCGGACGCCGGCGGCCTGGTCATCGCCACCGACCAGAACGTGGCCCGCGCCTACGCCAAGATGCTGCGCGAGATCAGCGGCGAGAAGGTCACCCTGGTCCTCTCCGACGAGACCGAGGCCTCCAAGCGGATCTCCGACTACGCCGAGGGCACCTCGCGCTGGATGGTCGCCGTCCGCATGGTGTCCGAGGGCGTCGACGTGCCGCGGCTGTGCGTCGGGGTCTACGCCACCTCGATCTCCACCCCGCTGTTCTTCGCCCAGGCCGTCGGCCGCTTCGTGCGCGCCCGCAAGCGCGGCGAGACGGCCTCGGTGTTCCTGCCGACCATCCCGATGCTGCTGGGCTTCGCCAACGAGATGGAGCTCCAGCGCGACCACGTGCTGGACCGGCCGAAGAAGGAGGGCGACGGCCTCTTCGACGAGGAGGACCGGCTGCTCGCCGAGGCCGAGCGCGCCAACGACGGGCCGGACGGCGCGGGCGGCGACGAGTTCTCCTACGAGGCGCTGGGCTCCGAGGCGGTCTTCGACCGGGTCCTGTACAACGCCATGGAGTTCGGCATGCAGGCCCACCCGGGGAGCGAGGAGGAGGAGGACTACCTCGGCATCCCGGGCCTGCTGGAGCCGGACCAGGTGCAGATGCTGCTCCAGAAGCGCCAGCACCGGCAGATCCAGCGCAGCAGGACCAAGCCCGCCGAGGAGGCCGACCTGCTGGAGCTGCCGGCCGAGCAGCGGCCGGTGGTCACCCACCAGGAGCTGCGGGAGCTGCGCAAGGAGCTGAACGCGCTGGTGGCCGCCTGGCACCACCGCACCAACCAGCCGCACGGCACCATCCACAACGAGCTGCGCCGCCAGTGCGGCGGGCCGCTCACCGCGCAGGCCACCGCCAACCAGCTCAAGGCGCGGATCGCGAAGATCCGGGAGTGGGCCAACTAGTCCGGGCGGCGGCCGGCCGAGGGGCGGATCGGGGCGCGGGCGGCGGAGGGGCTTCGAAGGGCGGCGTGTCCGGTCACCGGACCGGGGGCGCGTCCGGAGCCTGACGCACCCGGCGAATCGCGGGGGTTCGTCCGGAATTCGAGGCGCTGTTGGAGTTGATCACGCCCGAATTTTGGACAACCACTTCCGTCGCGTCATTTCCTTCACTACCTTTCCCCCACGCTCTTCCGTCGGGCAACCCCCGCGGGACGGCGTCGCAGGGCCGTGCGCGTCAACGACGACGCCGTACGGCCCGAGCGCGGCCACCCCCACCTGCGCGCGACACCGACCTTGGAACGGCGCCGCCCGCCCCGCGAGCGCCGCGGAAAGGATTGCCCGTCGTGACAGCCGAGACCTCCCAGACCCTGGACCGCGGCGTCCGGGTCCTCAAGCTCCTCGCCGACTCCGAGCGGGGGCTCACCGTGACCGAGCTGGCCGCCCGGCTGGCCGTCAACCGGACCGTGGTCTACCGGCTGCTGGCCACCCTGGAGCAGCACGGCCTGGTCCGCCGGGACATCGGCGGGCGCGCCCGGGTCGGCCTCGGCGTGCTGCGCCTCGCGCACCGGGTGCACCCGCTGCTGCGCGAGGCCGCGCTGCCGGCCCTGCGCAGCCTCGCCGAGGACCTCGGCGCCACCGCCCACCTGACCCTGGTGGACGGCAACGAGGCGCTGGCCGTCGCCGTGGTCGAGCCCAGCTGGACCGACTTCCACGTCGCCTACCGGACCGGCCTGCGCCACCCGCTCACCGAGAGCGCGGCCGGCCGGGCGATCCTGGAGGCGCGCACCTTCCCCAGCCAGCGCCGCCCCGAGCAGGGGTTCGTCATCACCCGGGCGGAGGAGCAGTCCGGGGCGAGCGGGGCGGCCGCCGCGCTGGTCGGACTGAGCGGCATCGAGGGCAGCGTCGGCGTGGTGATGCTGAACGGCATGGTGCCCGAGCGGGTCGGCCCCCGGGTGGTGGAGGCGGCGACCGAGGTGGCCGACGCCCTGAGGTAGCGCCCGCACCCGGCGTCGGGTGTGTTTGGATTCCCCTTGTGTCCGACACCAAGCTCTCCAAGGCCCTCACCTCCCCGCGGACCCGCGCGCTCTCGCTGTGCGGGGTGCTGGTCGCCGCGCTGTTCGGGGTGGCCGCCTTCGTCCCGCTGCCGTACACGATCACCTGGCCGGGCCTGACCGCGGACACCCTGGGCTCGTACCAGGACAAGCCGGTCCTCACGATCACCGGGGCGCCGCTGCGCACCACCGAGGGCGAGCTGCGGATGGTCACCATCACGGCGACCAACGCGGGGCAGAAGAACACCTTCTGGCGCTCGATGCAGGCGTGGTTCGACCCGAAGGAGGCCGTGCGCCCGACCGAGACGGTCTACCCGGAGACCAACCCGGTCAAGGCCGAGGAGGCGACCGCCGCGCAGATGGCCGAGTCGCAGGACGCCGCCACCGCGGCCGCGCTGAACTTCCTCCGCCTGTCGCCGGACCAGGTGAAGGTCAAGGTCGACCTGGGCGAGGTCGGCGGCCCGAGCGCCGGCCAGATGCTGGCGCTGGGCATCGTCGACAAGCTGGCCGGCGACGGCAAGGGCGGCGACCTCACCGGCGGGCTCACCGTCGCCGGTACCGGCACCATCGACAAGGACGGCACCGTCGGCCCGGTCGGCGGCGTCCCCCTGAAGACGCAGGCGGCCGCCCGGGACGGCGCGACGGTGTTCCTGCTGCCCAAGGACGAGTGCTCGGACGCCAAGGTGAACACCCCGAAGTCGCTGCGGCTGGTGCCGGTCGGCACCCTCGGCGAGGCGGTCTCCGCCCTGGAGGCGCTGAAGAGCGGCGGCAGCGTCCCGTCCTGCTGACCCCCCCGGCCGGCCTCGTGCGGGCCTCCGGCCGGCCGGGCGTCCCCCCGCACGGGGTCGGCCCGGCCGACGGGGTCAGATGCCGAAGGCGACCGCGGCGAAGCCCTCGCCGAGCCGGGTGCGCAGCTGGGCGGCGATCCCGGCCAGCCGGTGGGCCTGGGCCATCGGCAGGGAGACCGAGATCGCGCCGATGCCGTTGCCCGCGACGATCGGCACCGCCGCACCCGCCGAGCCGAGCGAGTACTCCTGGAACTGGGTGATCGGGACGGCCCGCCGCGGGCCCTGGCGGGGCAGCAGCGGCAGGCAGGCCGGGTCCCGCAGGGTGTACGGGGTGAACGGCACCATCGGGTAGCGGGCCAGGTGGGCCCGGCGCTCCTCGGCGGTCATCAGGGCCAGCAGGGTCTTCCCGGCCGCGTGGGCGTGGGCGCCGACCCGCCAGCTGTGCCGGTCGATCAGCGGCGCGCCGGGGGCCTCGGCGGCCTCGATCAGCTCCACCTCGCCGTGCCGGTACCAGGTGAAGTAGACGGCGGCGGACAGCTCGTCGGCGAGCAGGCCCAGCAGGGCCCTGAGCCGGGCCCGGTCGGTGGCCGGGCCGTCGTCCCGGATCAGCCCGGCGACGGCGGGGCCGGTCAGGTAGCGGCCGTTGCGGCGTTCCAGGTAGCGGTCGTGCACCAGGGTGCGCAGCAGGTGGTAGGCGGTGCCCAGGGCGAGGTCGGTGTCCCGGGCGAGCTGCTTGGCGGTGGCGCCCTTGGGGTAGCGGGCGGCCGCCGCCAGCAGGCGCAGGGCGCGCTGGGCGGAGGTGATGAGGGTGGGGGCGGTACCGTCGGCCGCGACGGCGTTCGTCATGCGGGGGCCGACCACGGGGAGGGCTCGGCCGCCACGGGTTTCAGCGGGCCGGAGAGCGGCGCCACGATTTGTAGAACGTTCATATATAAATCTTGAGGCCCCCGACGCCTCCTGCCTATGCCGAATCGGCGCGTGGCGTGGCGCGGACCCTCCTACTCGGCGGCGGCCTGGTCCACCAGCGGCAGGATCCGGTACGGCACCGGGTTCTCCAGCACGATCGCGGTGGACGAGCGGACGATCCCGTCGAAGCCCAGCACCCGGTCGATCACCCGCTGCAGATCGGCGTTGGACCGGGCCACGATCCGCACCAGCATGTCCCCGATCCCGGTGATGGTGTGCAGTTCCAGCACCTCCGGCACGCTCGCCAGGTGCGCCCGCACGTCCGCGCCCTGCCCCTGGGAGATCTCCAGGGTGGCGAAGGCCGTCACCGGGTAGCCGATCGCCGCCGGGTCCACCTCCGGGCCGAAGCCGCCGATCACGCCCTTGGCCTGGAGCCGGTCCAGCCGGGCCTGGACGGTGCCCCGGGCGACCTGCAGCCGGCGCGAGCACTCCAGCACCCCGATCCGGGGCTCCTCGGCGAGCAGCCGGATCAGCCGGCCGTCCAGCGGGTCGATCGTGTCGTTCGTACTGCCCACGATGGAATTCCCTTGAGGGGCAGTGGAGTTGGGGGAGTCGGGGGAGTTCGGGGAGTGGGCGGGGGGCATTCGCGGCACCGTCCTGTGGTGGGCATTCTGTACAGCGGCGCGGCCGATTCTCCCGCTCCGGGGCACAGCTTGACCAGGAGGAAACGGAACAGTTGCGCGCAGGTCGGCCCGGCGCCACCCTCCAGCCACACCCCCGTGCGCAGGGCCCCACCCCCGGTGCCGGGGGCGGCCACGATGGTCCGTACGCCTACCGGGAGGGCAGTCATGACCGACACCGCCGCCGAACCCGCCCTGTTCGGGGCAGACCTCCTACCGGACCCGGCGGAGGCGGGGCCGCTGCCGATGGGCCGCGCCGACGCGGTGGTCTTCGCGGTCGCCGACGCCGGGCGGGCGGCCCGCCGCTACTGCGCCGCGCTCGGGCTGCGATGTACCGCGTACGCCGGGCCGGAGACCGGCGAGCCGGAGCTGCTCTCGTACGTGCTCGCGGCGCCGGGGACGCGGATCGTGCTCACCTCTCCGGTGCCCGCCGCCTCGCCGGTGCCCGCCGCCGCGCCGTTCTCCTCCGCCGCGCCGGTGCCCGCCGCCGCCCGGGCCGCTTCCCGGGTGCGGACCGGCGGCCCGCGCGGCCGGGAGCTGACCGCGTACCTGGACCGGTACGGGGACGGGGTGCTGGACCTCGCGGTGAGCGTGCCGGACGTCTACTACGCCTACGACTACGCGGTGGACCGGGGCGCGCTGTCGCTGGCCGAGCCGTACGAGGCGCGGGACGCCTACGGGGCGGTGGTGCTGGCCACCATCGGGGTGCCGGGCGGGACCAGGCACACGCTGGTGGACCGGGCGGGGTACGTGGGGCCGTACCTGCCGGGGTACGTGCCGTGCGACGGCCTCTGACGGCGTGCCTCCCCGGCGGTCCGCCACCTGACGG
>NZ_JBHVET010000153.1:0-13331 GCF_042802135.1 Kitasatospora sp. NPDC057512 | reverse complement strand
GCTGGGGCCCGGATTCATGCGGGACGGGTCAGGGGTTGACGGGCTGGGGCGGGGTCCTGAGGGCGGGGAAGCTCCAGGTCTGGGCGGGTGTGCTGTTGCAGGTGAAGGCGGCGAGGCGGCTGCCGGGGGTGGTGTCGTTGTTAGGCAGGTCGAGGCAGTGGTCGGTCGCCGGGTTGTAGAGGCTTCCGTCGGCGCGGGGGAGCCAGACCTGGTTCGAGGCACCAGGGGTGCAGGTCGACAGGCCGATGCCGGCTCCGTTGGCGGTGTTGCCTCCGGTGATGTCGACGCACATGCCGCGCAGGCCGATGGTGGCGTTGGTGGAGTCGACGGTCAGGCTCTGGGCGGCGGTGTTGTTGCAGGGGACAATCTCGAGTCCCTGGCTGGTGTCGTTGTAGGGGACGTCGAGGCAGTTGTTGCTCGCGGCGTGGCGAATCGCCATGGCCGCGGTCGGCGGGTTGACGGGAGTGGTGTAGACGGCGAAGTTGGTGATGCTGCCGTTGAAGCTGGTGCTCGGCTGGCCCTGGTACTGGAAACGGCCGAGGACCAGGCCGCCGCTGGGGGCGGGGCTGGTGGCCGCGTTGTGGTAGGCGCTGCCTGCGAGGGTGCCGTTGACGTAGAGGTTCATCTGGCCGGTGTCGGCGTTGTAGCTGGCGGTCAGGCGGGTCCAGGCGCCGTTCTGGACCAGGGCGGCGCTGTTGCTGATGTTGGTGAACTCGTAGGGCCAGGTGTTGTCGTCGCCGTGTGCGAGCGCGAAGCGCCAGGCGCCTCCGGTGCCTTCGCTCCAGAGGATGAAGCTGCTGGCGTGGGCGGTGTTCTGGCTGGCGACGATCTGGCCGTTGCCGTTGGACTTCGCCCAGGTGCTGATGGTGAAGCTCTTGCGGGTGTCGACGGCCGGTTTGTCGGTGGTCATGGCCGAGGTCGAACCGTTGAAGACCGCGGCCTTCGTGGCGCGGCCGTCGACGGTGTCGTCTGCGAAGGCGAGGTCGGTGGCGGTCGCGTTGTAGGTGACGGCCGGGTCGGCGCTGAGGGAGCTGGTGTTGCCCTGGAGCTTCCACTGGGTGGCCGGGGCCTGGGTGTTGCCGCGGTAGTGGTCGGCTCCGAGGCCGGTGACCGTCTTGCCCGTGAGCGCACCGGGCCAGGCGTGGAGTTTGCCGGAGCTGTCCAGGGCCCACAGGTCGGGCACGCCGTCGCCGGTCACGTCTCCGTCCGAGCCGACGGTCGGGAAGTCGCCCGGGGTGACTCCGGCACCGATCTTGAAGCTGCTGGCTGGAGTGACGGCGGTGACGACGGTGTACTCGCTGGTGCCGTCGACTCGGGTCTCGGTGGTGAGGGCGTACTGGAGGATGTCTCCTACGGCCCGGTCGGTCATGGCGGTCCGCGCCCGTGCCCACAGGGCCGGAGCCACCGGAGTGGTGCCGGCGGGGTCGACTGCGAGGGTGTTACCGGGAACCATCAGGTCGACGGTGTCCCAACCGCCTGCGGAGACCAGGGTAGGCGGGAGCAGGGTGTGGTTGGAGCCGGTGGGGTAGTACCAGAGGTTCTTGTCTTCAACGGCGAAGATGCCAGTGGCGTTCGTGACCTGGCGGTTGGGGGTACGGGTGTCCTTGGCCGAGCCGATCGGTGTGATCTGGCTGGTGTGGCTCCAGTCCGCGTCCTGCTGGTAGCCAGGGCAGGACGCTGCGCCACCCTCGCAATTGGGCCGGTCCAGGATCTTCTTGTAATCAAGACTGAATCGGCCGGGGTTGCCTTCGTTCCTGTAGTAGTAGTGGAGACCGGCTCCGCCGTCCCGGTGTACGAACAGGTCGTCGGTGTTCTTCCCGGGGTCCAGGGAGCCCCGGTGGGTGACGTGGTAGTCCTTCCACGTCTTCCCTGCCTCAGGTACCTGGTTGGCGGGGGCGGCCGTGCCGGTGGGCGGCACATCGGTGTTGCCCGGGTCGGTGGCACGACCGTGGGTGATCAGGTTACCGGCACTGTCCGGAACCAGGATGTCGGGGTTGGCATCGCCGGTGGTGTCGCCGAAGGCGACCGGGCCCGGCGCCCAGGGGACGTAGAAGGCGTACGACATGGTCTGCGAGGCGTTGCCGGCGTCGTCGAAGACCTGGGCGTAGAGAATGTTGGTGCCCCAGTGCGGGGGCTTGGTCCTGATCTCGGTGACGTTCAGGGTGTTTCCGGCCGGGGCGCAGTCCTGCTTGTGGTCGGCGAGCTGCGGGTCGTAGCCGTAGCGGACGCAGACGACGCCGGAGGCGAGTTTGCCGGAGGGGTTGGGGTCGTAGGCCGTGAAGGGGATCACGCCTTCCTGGCCGAGGCGCAGGTTGGTGGTCTGGCCGTTGCCGGACGGCGGGAACTGGGTCTTCGGATCGGTGAAGGTGCCGAACGCCGCGACCGGCGGGGTGGTGTCGACGGCGAAGTGGCACGTGGCCGTCTCCGGTCCGCGAAGGATGCCGTCGTCGCCCTGGGTGGCCCAGCCGTAGATGTGACCGTCCTGCAGGGTGAAGCGGGGGACGGTGTAGGAGGCACGGCTGCTGTTGGGGACGAAGCCCGACCAGCCGCTGCTGACGATGGGCGACCCGGAGACGGCGTCGTCCCAGATCCTGACGTACTCGGTGAGCTGGCCCTGGTTGTGGCTGCTGACGATCGAGGTCAGGTTGACCGTGGTGTCGGTCACCCAGCGGAACGAGGAGAGCGTCCCGTCGCCGCAGGCGTCGCTCTCGCCTCGGGTGACGCTGCGCGGGGCCGGGCGGGCCTGGGGGTCTGCCGGTTGGAGCGGCACGTGGTCGAACTCGGTGGACAGGACCGCATCGTAGGCAAAGTGCTTGAACGCCACCCTGTCGCCGGTTCCCTCCGGGCCCCTGATGGCGAACGCCAGAGGCGTGTTGGTATCGGCGAGGGCGTTGCGCATCGCCCCGGTGACGTTGAAGTCGACGGGGATGCCGGCCTTGCAGGCGTCGTTGCCTCCGTTGCCGGGGACGTCCTTGCCGTCGAGCCACTCGAAGATCTGGTGGCTGTCCCAGGAGATGCCGTCACCGAAGGCGCCAGCCCGGTAGGCGCTGACCGGGTACGCGTTGGTGCAGGAGAAGTCGGCTGAGGTGTGCTGCCAGACGCGCAGGTTGGCGTAGTTGATGGCGGTGTCGGGCAGGTAGCCGTTCAGGTTGAACTCGTACAGTGCCCGTTCGACGCCCTTGGTGGTCTCCCATCCCTGGTAGCCGACGCCGGGGTGGTCGCGGTCGGCGGATCCGGTGCGGTCGTAGTTCCCGGTCTTCGGGTAGGCGGACTGAACCCAGGCGTGGTGGCTCTTGCCCCGGGCGTCGTTCGACCATGACGGGTCGACGTAGATCGGGTAGTTGGTGTTCGGGCCGTCCAGGAGTTCCGGGCTGGGCGACAGGACGATGCTCCTGCTGCCGTTCGTGCCTGTTCCGGTCGTCACGGGGATGTCGGCGACCGTGGCCCCGGTGCCGGGGCCGTCTGCCGTACTCGGTGTGCCCGATGCCTGCCGGGTGCCCTCGCCGGAGCCGCCCGCGGTCGGCGAGACCTGGCTGGTCGACGACGCCTTCACCACCGTGGAGGCTGGCGTCGGGCCGGTGCCGCCTGACGCGAGAGCGAGTACTGGTGCCGCGGCCGACCACATCTGCGGCTTGGGGGCGGTAAAGACCTCCTTGCCCTCGCTGACCGCCCTCAGGCTCCCGTCCTCGTTCGTGGACAGCTCCACACCCTTGGTCGTGGTGGGGAAGGTGAGCGAGCGAACGGCCGGGTTCGCCGCGGCGGTCGGCGTGTGGAGGATCAGTACGGTGCTGTAGCCACCGAACCGGTTTGCGGTCACCTTCAGGTCCGTGTCCGGTGCCACCGACGCGTACAACGCGCTGTTGCCGCTCACCGTCGGGACCGGCAGCGGCCCCGGGAACGGCGAACCGACTGCGAGTTGCTTGCCGTCCTTGGTCGTCATCGTCACCAGCGAGCCGTTGCCGCCGCCCGATACGGCCAGGTCCTCGCTCGCCGCGGCCGGTGCGAGGGTGCCGTCGGCGCGCTTGAGCAGGGTGTCGTCCAGCGTCGCCCATGACCCGTCGGCGCGTTTCACGCGTTGGGCGTCCAGGTGTCTCTCCTGCCGGAACCTGCCGGAAGGCGTGGCGACCGTGGTGCTGAACTCGTCCGCCAGCGACGGGACCGGGACGTCCTTGCCGGTCCTCTTCGCCTCGGCGAGCGCCAGCTCGGCGGGCTTGGGGTCCAGCAACTCCCCCGCGTGCCTGGCGTCTCCCGCGGTGACGGCTTCCTGCGCGGCCTTCCATGGATCGGCGGCCGAGTCGGCTGCGGCGGGAAGCGGTGCGAGGCCGGGCAGTGTCACCGCGAGTGCCAGCATCGCTGCCAGTGACGAGAAGCGGAGTCCAGCGGATCGCGGCTTGGCGGCCCGCTCGAACGATGGTCGACTGTCAGTCATATCCCTACCTGGAGCACCCATGGCGTTTTCCCCGGTTTGAACCCTCGGCGCCGGACGCGCGGAGGCCAGGCGGACGGTCTCAGGGAATCGGACGGGTCGTCAACGATTTTCTTTCCGAAATATCCCCCATCGGATGCCATAGACACCCCACTCCACCAAAGTGACGCACGTCACAGGCGCCGTGTTCTCGATACGAAGAGATCAACTTTCAAGCCCCCCATAGAATCCACCAGCCCTCAACGAGGCACGCTTTAGTTAACTCAACGTCAGCTAAAGGACTATCCATGCCAATTCGCAGAAGAGACGGATCACCACCGGTGAGCAGGCGCATAGCCGGCGCCGTGGTGCTGGCCCTGACCTCGTCGCTGCTGGGACCTGCCGTCTCCCAGGCCATCGCGGCGGAGCCCGACTTCACCCGGGTGTGGTCACCTCCCAACACCCCGCTGTCGCAGACCCCGTCGGTCAACGCCGCGCCGGCACCGAAGCCGTCCGAGACCGCTCCGCACTACCCCGTCCCGGCGGCTTCCAACACCGTCTCCGTCCGGACGCCCGTCGAGCAGAAGAGCGCAACGGCGGGCCTGACGAGCACGCCCTCACAGGCGGGAACACTCCCGGTCTGGGTCAGCGCCGCCGAGCAGGGCTCCGCCCCGGACGCGGTAACGGTCGTGCAGGCCGATACGAAGACCGCGGACGCCGCCCGGGTGAACGGCCTCCTGCTCTCCGTGAGCGCCACCGCGGCCGGCGAGCCGGCCCCGGCAGGCGACGGCGCGTCGAAGGCGGTCAAGGTCGCCGTCGATGTCGCGGCACTGGATGCGGCGAGCGGAACGGTCGGCGACTTCGCCTCCCGCGGCCGGCTGGTCACGATGCCGTCGTGCGCGCTGACCACCCCGCAGGTGCCTTCCTGCCTGGTCCGCACACCGGTCGCCGCCACCTACGACCCCTCTTCGAAGCGCCTGATCGCCGACCTGGAACTCCCGTCGGGCCACACCGGCACGCAGCCCGCACCGGGGGCCGGCGGAGCGGTCAAGGCCGCGCTGTCCAGCACCTCGACGACAAACGCCCCAGCCGTGCTCCTCGGCGCGGAGACCGGCGCGTCCGGCGGCGGCGGGACGTACCAGGCCACCAGCCTGTCGAGCTCCTCCGCCTGGGCGGCCGGCAACTCCTCCGGCTCGCTCACCTACAACTACAACGTCGAAGTGCCGCCGGCGCTCGGCGGCGCGGCGCCCCTGGTCTCCCTCGCGTACGACTCCTCCTCGGTGGACGGGAAGACCTCGGCCACCAACGCCCAAGCATCCTGGGTCGGTGATGGCTGGGACTTCAACCCCGGCTTCATCGAGCGCAGTTACACTCCGTGCGACAAGGATGGCATCACTGACTCCGGGGACCTGTGCTGGGGCGGGTTCAACGCCACCCTGTCCCTCGGATCGCACGCCGGACCGCTGGTGCGCGAATCGAGAGCGGCCACCACTTCCGATGAAGCAACCGGCGTGTGGCACCTGAAGAACGACGACGGCACCCGGATCGAGTTCGGCGCAGACCCAGGCAACGGCAACGGCACCTACAACGGCGCCTACGCCAAGGTCACCGACATCTCCGGAACCGCATACTACTTCGGGCTCAACCACCTGCCCGGCGGCGACAAAAGCGACCCCGCCACCCAGTCCGCCTCCACCGTGCCCGTCTACGCACCCAACAGCGGCGACCCGTGCTACGACGCGGCCAAGGGCAAGGCCTCCTGGTGCCAGATGTGGCAGCGCCTGTCCCTTGACTACGTCGTGGACGCCCACGGGAATCTGATCACCTACACCTGGGCGCCGGAGACGAACTACTACTCCCGCGGCGCCGGCCAGAATAACGGCAACGGAACGCTGACGGCGTACACCCGGGCGAACACGCTCTCCCGCATCGACTACGGCCAGCGCCTCGCTGACCAGGTCGCGGCGAAGGGGGCCCTCCAGCCCGCGGCCCGGATCGCCTTCACCACCGCCGAGCGCTGCCTCACCACCGGCTCCGCCTGCGACCCGGCGAACCGCACCGTCGCGAACAAGAACAACTGGCCGGACGTACCAGTGGACCAGGAATGCAAGGACACCGGCACCTGCACCATCCCGGGCCCCACATACTTCACCACCAAGCGCCTGACGTCGGCCACCACCCAGGTCAGGGTCAACAACGCCTGGCAGGACGTCGACTCCTACGAGCTGACGCACTCCTTCCGCGACCCCAAGGACGTCACCAGCGACCCCAAGGACACCCTCAGCCAGCGGGTCCTGTGGCTCGACTCGGTGCAGCGCACGGGTAAGACCGCCACGCCGAACGTCAGCACCCCCGCGGTGTCCTTCGTCCCGGTCATGCTGGCGAACCGGGTCGACGGATCGGACCTCGTCCCGGCGCCGTCGCGGATGAACCGGCCGCGCATCCAGCAGATCCGCAACGAGACCGGCGGCGTCCTCAACGTCGACTACAACGACCGCGACTGCTCCCGTGTCAACCATGTGATGCCGACGGCCGAGGACGAGAACACCCGCGCCTGCTTCCCGGTGCGCTGGTCCGTCCCCGGATCCATCGCCGGCGCCGACCCCGTCCTCGACTGGTTCAACCACTACACCGTCCGCTCGCTCACCGAGAACGACTTCGCCACTGGCGCACCCGCCAGGCTCACCGCCTACGACTACGGTCCTGCGGCCTGGCACCGCGACGACAGCCAGTTCACCGACCCCAAGGCCCGTACCTGGAACGACTTCCGCGGCTTCGCGACGGTGACCGCCACGGTCGGCAGCGGGAACGACGGCCCCAAGACACGGACCGTCACCACCTACCGGCAGGGCATGGACGGCGACGTCCTCAAGAGCGGCACCAAGCGGACCGTCGCTCCTCGCACCGATGCCCTCGGCCGCAGCATCACCGACGTCGAATGGCTCTCCGGCCAGGTCCTGCAGACCGAGACGATCGACCTGACGTCCGGCAAAGCCATGGCGCAGGTCGTCAACAGTTCTACCAGGGACATCGTCACGGCGAGTCAGCCCCGCAGCAGTGGGCTTCCCGACCTCGTGGCCCGCTATCCGGCCACGGTCAACAGCACGACAAGTCGTGCCCGCAAGGCCGACGACACCTGGCGCGCGACGACCAGGAGCACCACCGGCGACGAGACTCACGGCAACCGGCCGATCGTCTCGCTCGACCAGGCCGACGCCCTGCCGGACCTGTGCACCCGCACCGCCTACGCGACCGGCCCGGATCTCCAGCGCATCGACCAGATCGCCGAGACCCTCACCGTCTCCGGCCCGGATGCCTGCACCGCCATGGCTACGGGTGCGAACACCGTCTCACGTGAACGGGTCTTCTACGACGGCAAGCCCTACCAACAGGCCGCCTCGACAGCTGATCAGACGTCCAAGCAGGTCCTCGACCGCTACGACAGCACCGGCGCCCCCGTGTTCACCACCGTGAGCGCAGCTACTTTCGATGCGTACGGCAGGACCGTCTCGATCACCGACCCGAACAGCACCGACCCTCAACACCCCAACGGCGCCGCGAACACGACGTCATACACGTCATCCGCTGCTGGCGAACTGCCCACCACTGTCACCGTATCGGCTCCGATCCCCGGTGCCGCGAGCGGCACCTGGGACACCGTCACCACCTTCGACAGCCGACGGTCCCTGCCGCTGACGGTCAAGGATGCCAACGGCAAGACGGCCACCGAAAGCTACGACGCCCTCGGCCGCCTGACCGCGGTCTGGGCCCCCGGCCGAGCCCCCGAGCTCAAACCGAACGCCAACCTGAAATTCGACTACACCGTCTCCAACACCACCGGCGCCCCGTCGACCACCACCACTTCCACCCTCACCTCCGACGTCGACACCCCCGTCTACGCGCGGGAGATCACACTGTCCGACGGCTTCGCCCGTCCCCGGCAGACCCAGTCCACCCCGGCAGGCCCCGGCTACACCGGCCGGCTGATCACCGACACCCAGTACGACTCCCAAGGCCGGGCCTGGGCCACCAACGCCACCTGGTTCAACAAGGACTCCAACCCCTCGACAACACTGGTCAGCACACCCGACAGTGACATCCCGGCCCAGACGCGCCTGACCTTCGACGGCCTCGGCCGACAGGTCACCTCGGCGTTCTGGTCCCTGGGCGTCCTCCAGCACCAGACCACCACCGCCTACCCCGACGCAGGCCGAACCGACGTCGTCCCTCCACAGGGCGCCTGGCCCACCACCACCCTGACCGACGCCCGCGGCCGCACCACCGAAGCGTGGCAGTACCGCACCGCCACCGCCACCGGACAGGCCTCCGACGCCGCCGTCACCCGCCGCACCTACACCCCGGCAGGCCAGATCGCCGGAATGACCGACGCCGCGGGCAACACCTGGACCTACACCTACGACCTGCGCGGACGCCAGACCAGCGCTACTGACCCGGACACCGGAACGACAAGCCGCACCTACGACGGCGCGTCCCGGGTGTCCACCTCGACCGACGCCAAGGGCCAGGTCCTCACCTACACCTACGACCTGCTCGGGCGGAAGAGCGGCCTCTACCAAGGCACCGTCACACCTGCCACGCAGCTCGCCGCATGGACCTTCGACACGGTGATGAAGGGCAGACCCGCCTCATCCACCCGCTACGTCGGCGGCAGCAACAACGGCGGCCAGGCCTACACAACGGCCATCACCGGCTACGACAACGGCTACCGCCCGACCGGCACCACCCTGACCATCCCCGGAACCGAAGCCGGCCTCGACTCCGGCACCTACACCTACGCCACCTCGACCACCTACGACCAGATCACCGGCAACCCCAAGCTGACCACGCTGCCCGCCACCGGCGGACTCCCGCAGGACCGGCTGGCGTTCTCGTACAACGACTACGGCCAGATGTTCTCCTACGCCGGCGCCACCACCTACGACGTCCAGACCTCGTACGACGCCTACGGCCGACCACTGCGCTCGACCGTCAACCCGTGGGGAACCCAGGTCGTCGCCACCACCGACTACGACCAGGCCACCGGCCGCATCCGCGGCCAGTTCCTCGACAAGCAGACCTCCACCCTCGGAGCGGTCCAGCAGACCAACTACACCTATGACGCAGTAGGTTCGATCACCTCGATCACCGACATCCCCGACAACAACCCCGCCGCGACCGACCGGCAGTGCTTCACCTACGACTACCTCGGCCGCCTCACCACCGCCTGGACCGACACCGGCGGCATCACCACCCCGGACCCGCTCCAGCACAAGACCCTCGACCAGGGCGCCTGCACCAACACCACACCCACCAGCGGGGCCGTGGCGCCGGCCAAGACCACCGTCGGCGGCAGCAACCCCTACTGGCAGGAGTACACCTACGACCTCACCGGCAACCGCACCTCCCTGATCCAGCACGACCAGTACGGCGACCCCGCCAAGGACGTCACCACCACGCAGCAGTTCCCGACCCCTGGCACCGTCAACACACCGACCACCGCGGCCACCACCGGCGGCGGCACCGGCGGCGCCCACGCCCTGCTCGGATCCACGGTCAAGACCGGCGCCACCACTACCGCCAACGGAGCCACCCAGTACGACGCGGCCGGTAACACCACCGCCATTCGCACCGGCATCCCCGGCACCGGGACCTCCGCACTGACCTGGAACAGCGAGGGCAAACTCGCCTCCTACACCGCTCCCGCCCAGATCACCGGCAACGGCGGCACCTGCCTCGCCACCGCCGGCGGCAGCAACGCCAACGGCACCAACCTGCAGATCAACACCTGCAACAACAGCGGCACCCAGCTCTACACCGTCGCCAACAGCAAACTCGTCGTCCTAGACAAGTGCGTCCAGGCCATGGGCACCACCGCCGGCTCCGCCGTCCAGCTCCAGGCCTGCGACAACTCCGCCGCACAGACCTGGAACGCCCGCCCCGACGGAACCATCCACAACCCCGCATCCAACCAGTGCCTCGCCATCCCCGGCGACGTCACCACCCCCAACACCGCCCTGGCCCTCGGCACCTGCGCCAGCACCGTCCCGGCCGGGCAGAAGTGGACCGTCCCCAACACCACCACCACCTACCTCTACGACGCCGACGGCAACCAGCTCATCCGCCGCAACCCCGGCCAGAACACCATCACCCTGGGCACCGACGAACTCACCGTCAACACGACGGCCAAGACCCAGACCGGATCCCGCTACTACCCCATCCCCGGCGGCCTCACCATCGTCCGCCAAGGCGCCGGCACCGCAGCCGGAACCTTCGTCGTCCAGGCAACCGACCACCACGGAACCGGCACCACCAGCATCGACCTGGCCACCACCGCCACCACCCGCCGCACCAGCGACCCCTTCGGCAACCCCCGCGGCAACCAACCCGCACCCGGCACCTGGCTCGGCACCAAGGGCTACATCGGCGGCACCAAGGACGACACCACCAACCTCACCAACCTCGGCGCCCGCCAATACCAACCCGCCACCGGCCGCTTCATCAGCCCCGACCCCATCCTCGACCAGGCCAGCCCACAACAGTGGAATGCCTACTCCTACAGCAACAACAACCCCGTCGACCTCAGTGACCCGAGCGGGCTACGCCCGCCAGGCAAGTGCGACGGCGACTGCGCTCACGTCGACGGAAGCATCGACATCTGGGCCGGCGGCCCCGGCAACTGGCAATACGCCAACATCTCCGCACAGGTGACAGATACAGAGATCATCACCACCACCCAGTACATCAACTTCAAGGATCCATCTCGATCCGTCATCGCCCACGACAGGACCGCACGACCGAAGGCGCCGAAGCCTGACAACCATTGCTACTACGCCATGGGATCGTGGGAAGGGCCTGGCTGCCACAGGGCCGAGCCAAAGGGCAACCCGAACTACCCGTCGACCTACATGAAGCTCGAAAGAGGCGGCCCGCTGGCAACCTGGCAGAAGATCTTCGTCGGCGCGATCGCGATTATCAGCCTCGCCATCGTCGCCGCCCCCGTAGTCGCTGCTGCAACCCCAACCTGCCTCGCAGCAATCATCGCCTGCAGCGCAGCCATCGCGGATGTGGCATCCGGTGAAGCCGCCGCAGGAAGCACAGCCCTCGCCGGTGCAGGAGTCACCACAGCCGCACGCCTGCTCGCCTGCAACGGCAACAGCTTCGCTCCCGACACGCCAGTCCTTCTCGCCGACGGAACCACCAAACCCATCAGCGAGGTCCAACCCGGGGACGAGGTCATCGCCACCGACCCAGAAACCGACACAACAAGTGCCGAACCCGTAACCGATATCATCGTCGGATCAGACGACCGCGACTTCACTGACCTGACGGTCGCCAACCGCTCCGACCCGACCAAGCCCTCCACCATCACTTCCACCCAGAAGCACCCCTACTGGAACGAGACCACCCGACGCTGGACCAACGCCAACGACCTGAAGATCGGCGACCACCTCCGAACCGCAGACGGCACAACCGTCTCCGTCCTCCAGGCACGCAGCTACCACGCCAGCCCGCGGCCGGCCGAGAATCTCACTGTCGCAAACCTCCACACGTACTATGTACTCGCTGGTACGACGCCAATCCTGGTGCACAATACCGATGGGGCGGCCTGTGGGCTGGTTCCGTACGGCAGTACGGAACTTAGTAGGGCGACCGCGTTCCAGCGGTTGCTGGAAAACAACAAGGGAAATAACTTCGGCGCCGCGCGACTGGAGGACGGGACGATCCTGATCGGTCGGTCCAGTGCTGGTATCCATGCAGAAGAAGACCTGATCAGGCAGGCTGGCGACAGGAGAATCGTGGAACTATACTCCGAGCGCCAGCCATGCGCGAATAAGTGCGAGGGCCTGACTGCGGGAATGAAGACCAGTTGGTCTTGGCAATGGAATGGAGTTGATCGCGGAGCAGTCAACGCGGAAATCAAGGCCGCGATCAATGATCTATTCAAATAGGAGGAAGCGGCACCTCATCCGGTGGATGGGGTGCCGCTTCTCTAGGTAACGTTCGAACGAGGGAGTGCAATGGTGGATCTGACAGACGAGAACTGGCCGTCCTTTGCCATGGTGCAGATCCATGGCTCAAGCGCCGGGGACCCCGACTGGAACGGTCCAGATCTAGCGCTTGAGGTCCCAACAGAAATGGTCGGGGCGACGTATCGTGCTGAAAGCGCTCTGACGAGAGTCGCGTCTCTAGAGCATGGGCGCTTCGTAAAATTTGGTTCGACCGGGCTCTTTGGCAGCATTCTGCTGGATACTGCCACGGGTGCGGTGGTTAAGCGCGAGCGGGATGCGAGTCATGTTAGTCTCGTGAGCACCTCGCTCCCGAATTTTGTCGCGGCTGTAAGGGCAGTGATTGATCGATTCCCCTTCTACAACTCCGATAGCGATGACAGCAAGTGGATGGCTGCCGCGAGGGATGTAGAAGGAATCGTGCGGGCCATCGACCCGGAAGCATTCATTCAGGATGGATTCTGGGAAACGCTCGTCAGTGATATTGAGATCGGGGATTTTTCCACAGAGGATACCATTGGATAGTGAGCGAGATGCCTAATGGTTTCAATCTCGACCAGCTGGAATCTCCGTGAGACTCGGAGCCGACTTGACCGCCAGTCGAAATTGCATTCCCAAGGCATTTCTAAGTAGCAATCAAGTCATACCCGTTTACATCGGAAATCCCCCCGTCAGATTGTTCTTGGGTTCTAACGGTCGTCGCAACACCCCAGCTCAAGGTGTGCGATGGACTTCGAGATCCGCAGGGACCGGAAGCCGCAAGGGCGTAGGAAGCTGCGTGGCGAGCGGGAGAAATACTTCCGGCTCATGCGAGAGGGCTACAGCAACAAAGAGGCGTCCCGGCTCGTGGGAGTCCACGAGCGGACCGGCCGTGAGTGGCGCAACGGTCGGCCCGAGAGGCGCGTGAAGAGGCCCTCGGC
>NZ_JBHVET010000152.1:0-13426 GCF_042802135.1 Kitasatospora sp. NPDC057512 | reverse complement strand
CCCGCTGGGCTACGACCTCCCGCAGGACGGCTCGCTCTCCCCGCAGCAGGTCATCGCACGCATCGGCGCGCGGGCGGGGCCGCTCCGTGTTCGGATGGCCGGGTGGCCGCCGGCCCTCCCCCCGCCCACCCGGACGTCCTGGTCACCTCCCGTCCGCTGGACGAGTACTGCGCCCTGTTCGGCCTCACCCGGGCCCGGCTCGCCGCCCTGCCCGGGCCGCTGCTGGACTGCCCCGGAGGCGCGGCCGGCCTGGCCGCCGAGGCGCGCGAGCTCGGCTGCCGGGTGGTCGCCGTCGACCCGGCCTACGCGCTGCCGCTGCCGGTGGTCGCCGACCTCGCCCTGGCCGCCCGGGCGGCGATGGCCGCCTCGATGGCCGCCCGCCCGTGGCTCCACCCCTCGCCCCGCCCGTACCGGCCCGAGCGGTACCTGCGCAGCTGGGACCGGGCCCGCCGGCTGTTCGCCGCCGACTCGGCCGCCCACCCGCAGCGGTACGTGGCCGCCGCGCTGCCCCGGCTGCCCTTCGCGGACGGCGCCTTCGCCCTCACCCTGAGCGGCCACCTGATCTTCGCCTACCCCGAAGTCTTCGGCCCGGAGCGCCAGTTGGCGGCGCTGACCGAGCTGGTCCGGGTCACCTCCCCGGACGGCGAGGTCCGGGTCCAGCCGCTGAACGACGGGCACGGCCACCGCTGCGGCCACCTCGACCCGCTGCGGTACGCGCTCGGCGAGCGCCGGATCGCCAGCGAGATCCGCCGCTGTCCGGGGCCGGTGGACGGCCGGACCCTGCGGGTCCTGGTGCTGCGGGCCGCCGACCGGCGCCGCCGGGCGGCCCGGCACCTGGTTATGTAATGGTCACTACTCCAGTTTGCCCCTATACTCGCCGCCATGATCGAGACGACTGTCCGACGGGCCGAGGCGACCGACGCCGACCGGCTCACCGACCTGATCCATGCCTCCTCCGCCTACCACGGCGAGTACGCGCCGATGATCGACGGCTACCGGGTGACGCCCGAGTACATCGCCGGCCACGAGGTGTTCCTCGCCGTCGACCCGGCCACCGACCAACTGCTCGGCTTCTACGGGCTGATCCGCGAACCGGCCGAACTGGACCTGATGTTCGTCGCCGACGAGGCCCAGGGGCGCGGCACCGGCCGCGAACTGATCGCGCACATGCTGGAGCAGGCCCGTGCGGCCGGCGTCGCCAGCGTGCTGGTGGTCTCCCACCCGGACGCCGAGCGCTTCTACCTGCGGGTGGGCGCCGAACGCGTCGGCACCTTCCCCGCGCACGGGAGGATCACCTGGGACCGTCCCGAACTGCGCTTCACCATCCGGTAGTTCCTCCGGCTAGGAGGTCCCCGTGGCCGCCGGCCCGCCCGGTCCGCCCGGCTGGGCCGGTACGGCCGGCACCGTCGTGACGGCCTGCGGGGCGGGCCGCGCCGGCTGCTCCGGCAGGAGGGCGGCCCCCTGGAGCCGGGACAGGATCTTCTCCGCCAGCCAGCTGCGGTCCGACCCGTACGGGATGCCCCGCGGGTCCACCAGCTGCGTCGCCACCGCGTCCCGCAGCCGCTGCGCCCCGGCGGCGGGCAGCCAGGAAAGCAGCCCCCGGGCGGCCAGCAGGGCGTGGTACTGCTCGAAGTCCGAGCGCGGGTGCTCGATCGCGTCCAGCACGCTCGGCAGGTCCGCCAGCGCCGGGTCGCCCTGCATCAGCGCGAGCGCCTGGATCCGTCGGCCCTCGGAACCGTCCGCGAAGAGGTCCCGCACCTGGTCGGCGGTCAGCGCCGACCGCCGCGCGGTCGAGCGGACCTCCGCCACCACGCCCTCCGGCCCGGCCGGCGCACCGGAGGCGGGCGGCAGCTGGCCGGCCAGGGCGGCCTGGCGCTCCGCGCTGCCGCCCAGCAGCCCGAGCTGCTGCATCGCGCGGACCCGCAGGTCGTCCGCGCCGACCTTGTCGCCGTGCCGGTCGCGGTCCTGCCCGGCGAGGAAGAGGTCCAGCGCCTGGTCGGTCTCGGTCAGCACCTGCGGCAGCGCCAGCCGGGTCACCAGCCAGCCGGCCAGGAAGCCGAAGACCAGGAAGTACAGCACGAGCGCCGACGCGAACGGCACCGCCTCCGCGCCGCCGCCGAGGGCGGGCGCCAGCGCCGTACCGAGGTCGTGCAGCCGCTCGCCGAGCGAGCCGAGCTGGGTCAGCCCGACGCCCAGCAGCACCTTGGTCAGCCAGTCCGAGACCTGCTCCAGATTGGTGTTCGGCGCGTACGAGCCCTGCGGCTCACCGGTGCCGCCGCCACCGCGGACCCGGGGCACCCCGAACAGGAAGCCCAGCCCGCCGCCCAGCACCACCGAGGCCCCGACCACCACCAGCCCGCCGCCGAGCGCCTGCCAGGAGTGCTCCCGGCCGAGCGCGAACAGCAGCAGCCCGAGCAGCCCCGTCCCGGCCAGCACCCCGGTGGCGCCCCACTGCGCCGTCCGCAGGGCCGCCCCGCCGTCCCGCCGCCGCGCCTTCGCCATCGCCTACCCCCTGTGCCCGCGCCGCTCCGCTCCGGAACCCGCGCCGACTCTAGCGCCGCGGCCCCACCCCGGACACGCGACGGCCCTCCCGGCCCCGCCCCGGCCCTCCCGGCCCCGCCCCCGGATACGCCACGGGGAGCCTCCGGCGCAGTGCCGGAAGCTCCCCGGGAACGCAGACGACCCGCGGGCTGCTCCTCTGCGCCGGCCCGTGCACTGGCCAGGCGCCGAGGCACCGGGGATGTTCCGGTGAGCCCGCGGGCCGGGTGACTGCTGTGGATTTCGCCTGCCGGAGGCCTGGGGCCTCACCCTGCGCAGGCAGGGGCGGCTCTAGCGAGCAGCCACCTCACGCATCCTGACGGTACTCAACTCAGGATCACCTCCCTTCAGTGTGCTGCCAGCCTAGGCAGCGCTCCGGCCGGAGGCAACGGATTATTTCGCGGTCCCCGCGTCCGCCGCTCAGGCGGTCTTGAGCTGGTCCTTGAACTTGGTGAAGTCGATCGTGTTGTCGGCCGACGGGACCTGGACGGTCAGCGGCTTGTCGAACTCGCTGAAGTCGATCTTGCCGTTGCCGTCCTTGGCGCCGGCGTGCTCGATCCGCACCGGGTAGGGCTTGCCCTCGGTGGCGATCTGGAGGGTCGTGACCTCGCCCTTGGAGTCGGTGCTCTTCAGGCTGAAGGTCTTCACGCCGTTGACGTCGCCGGCGGAGCCCTTCTCGACCTTGTCGCTGCTGCTCTTGCTCTCGGTGATCTTCTTGCTGAAGTCGGCCAGGTTGCAGACCTTGGTGAGGGAGCCCATCGACGGGTCGTTCTCGAAGCCGGTCAGGTAGCGGCCCTTGAACAGCTCGGCGGCCTTGGCGCCGTTCGGGCCGCCCACGGCGGTCCAGAAGGCGGTGTCCGGCTTGACGTACGAGGTCTTGCCGTCGCTGATGATCTCGAACTTGCCCATGCCCGGCATCGCCATGGTGCCGGTGCACTGGCTCTTGCTGTCCATCGTCAGGTTCAGCTCCATCGCACCGTCACCGGTGTCGACGGTGCCGGCCATCTTGAGGGAGGTCGCGGAGGCCAGGGCGTCCTTGGCCTGCTTCTCGATGTCCTGGGCGCTGAGCTTGCCGGTGTCGAGCTTCTGCGCGGCGCCCGCCTTGGCGTCGCCGGCCTTCCCGTCGCTCTTGGCGCTGCCGCACGCGGCGGTGCCGGCTGCCAGGACGAGGCAGAGTGCGGCGGTGCTGACCAGTCGCTTCGACAGCATGTGGTGATTCCTGTCCCGGGGTGGCCCGTGCGGCCCCCCAATTGGATGAATTTTTCCTCAGTATGGTTCAGGCTTCTGACAGGTGATCGCCGGACGGGCCGCTGTTACAGCTTCGTGGCAGGACCGTGCTGTGCCCGTACCCGGACATGCGAAAGGCCCGGAGGAAGAATCCTCCGGGCCTTTCCGCTACTGAGTAGCGGGGACAGGATTTGAACCTGCGACCTCTGGGTTATGAGCCCAGCGAGCTACCGAGCTGCTCCACCCCGCGTCGGTGAACACAACAATACGTGGAAGTCGCCGCGATGGGAAATCGGTTCTCCGAGCACCTCTTGAAGGCACCTCCTCAGGCACCTGGTTCAGGGCACCCGGGCGCCCCGCCGCCGGGCGGGCGCCGCGTGCCGGCCCGTGCGGCACCTCGCCCAGGCCGCGAAGCAGACCAGCGCGGCGAAGCAGGGCACCATCAGCGCCCCGTACACCACCAGGAAGCCGTCCGTGCCGAGGTCGGCGGCGGCGTTCCAGGTGCCGTGCAGGGCCATCGCCAGCAGCAGCCCGGCCGGGACCGCCAGCCGGGCCAGCCAGCGCCGTGCGGTGGTGAGGGCGACGGCCAGGCCGATCCCGGTGAGCGCGGTGAACAGCGGGTGGGCGAAGGGGGAGAGCAGGGCGCGCAGCACGAAGGTCTGCACGGTGCTGTCGAAGTCGCGCAGGCTGGGCGGGTCGCCGAGGCCGATGCTGTCCAGCCGCTGGCGCTGGTCGCTGGTGAAGGCCCGGCCCAGGTAGAGGGCGTTCTCGGTGAACGCGAAGCCGCAGGCGGTCATCCCGCCGAGCACCACCCCGGCGGCCAGGGTGCGCGGCTGGGAGCGGCGGTGCGGCGCACCGGAGGGCGGGGCCGGGCGCAGGTAGGGCAGCGGCCGCAGGTACGGGCGCAGCCGCAGCCGGCCGCGGGCGTGCGGCCCGACCGGGTGGCGCGGGTACGGGCGGGGGCTCCGGGGCGCGGGCGACCGGCGCAGCAGCGGCGCGCAGGGGCGCCCGGTGCGGCGGCCGTGGCAGCGCAGCCGCTGGCCGAGCGGGAGCAGGAGCACCAGCAGGGCGGTGGCCTTGGCGGTCTCCTCGATCACCGGGGTGGCGACCCCGGCGCCGAGCAGCTCCTCGAACGGGCCCCGGTGCCGGGCCAGGTAGTTCGCCGTCCAGTTGTTGGCCAGGATGGCGACGGTGGTGGCCGCGCAGGCGCCCCAACCGAGGCAGAACACGGTGTGCCGCAGCGGCACCCGGGCGGTGAGGTTGAGCCAGGCCAGGCCGCCGAGCACGAACGGCAGCGGCACCATCGCCAGGCCCAGGCCGACCAGCAGCCCGACGGTGCCGGTCTGCCGCTGGACGAGGTGCAGGATCAGCACCCCGCAGCCGATCAGGGTCAGGACGGCGGTCGCGGTGACCGAGGAGAGCGCCACCGAGCGGCTGCGGCCCGGCGGGGCCCCGGGGGCGGCAGGGGCGGCGGGCGTCCGGGCCGCGGCGGGGGCGACGGTCGGGGACCGGGTCGGTACCGGGACGGCGGCGGTGCCCGGAGCGGGCAGCGGGCGGTGGGCCCGGTGCCTCCGGGGCCCCGGGATGGTCCGGGTGTCGCCGGTGCGCGGGACCGTCTCCGGTGCGCCGGCGGCGGCTCCGACCGTCGTCCGACCCTTCGCCCGGAACCCGCCGCCGGACGGGCTGCCCATGCGGCACAGGGTAGGCCACGGCGGTGGCCCGCCGGGAGGACTCGGGACGAACCGTCCGCCCCGGTCCCGCCGGTACGGCCGCCGCGCGGTGGCCCGTTCGAACGGGCCGGTGGGTCAGCGGCGGCGGAACAGCAGGTCGTGGACGACGTGGCCCTTGGCGATCCCGGCCCGTTCGAACTTGGTGACCGGACGCCAGTCCGGCCGCGGGGCGTAGCCGGGGACGCTGCCGTCCGGGTGGTCCGCGGGCTCCAGCCAGCCGGTCCCGTCACCCTCGGGGTGCAGGTTCTCCAGCTCCGGCGAGGCGGACAGCACGGCCAGCATCTGCTCCGCGTACGGCTCCCAGTCGGTGGCGCAGTGCACCAGGGCGCCGGGGGCGAGCCGGGGCAGCACCAGGTCGAGGAAGGCGGGCTGGACCAGCCGGCGCTTGTGGTGCTTCGGCTTGGGCCACGGGTCGGCGAAGTAGACCCGCAGGCCGGCCAGCGAGGCGTCCTGGAGCATGTCGCGCAGCAGGATCACCGCGTCGCCGGCGGCCGTCCGGACGTTGCGGGAGCCGTCGCGCTCCAGCATGCCGAGCAGGTTGCCGTGGCCGGGGGTGTGCACGTCGGCGGCGAGGATGCCGGTGGCCGGGTCGGCGGCGGCCATCGCGGCGGTGGTCTCGCCCATGCCGAAGCCGATCTCCAGGGTCACCGGCAGACCGCCGAACAGCTCCGGCAGGTCCAGCGGGGTGCCGTCGATCGGGATGCCGTACGTCTCCCAGCTCCGGTCCAGGGCGCTCGCCTGGGCGTTGGTCATCCGGCCCCGGCGCGGCTGGAAGCTGCGGATGCGACGCTCGCGGTGCTGGGCCTCGGTGGCCTTGTGCGGGTACATCGGCGCGGGGTAGGCGGCCGGCGCGGCGGACAGCCGGGCGGACGGCGAGGGCTGGGGGATCGGGGCGGTGGCAGTCACAATCAACCGAGTCTACGGGGCCGCCGGGGCACCCCGGCCGGGCCTGTGACCGGGCTCATCCGGACCCGTCCGGGCCTCGGCGCACCTCGATCACCGCCGGGCCCGACCGCCGTTCCGGCCGCCGTTCCGATCGCGCGCCCCGGTGGCCGGCCCGATGTGTCGCTCCGGCGCTCACGCCGGAGCGACGATCACCGCCCGCGCCCGCTCGGTCAACTCCCGTACCCGGCGTTCACCCTGGAAGGGCTCCAGCCGCCGCAGCATCTCCACCACGTACTCCCGGCTGCGCTGCGAGGAGATCCGGCCGGCCACCTCGACGGCGCGTTCGCCGGCGGCGACCGCGGCGTCCAGGTTGCCCGCCTCCGCCTCGGCCATCGCCGAGACCACCAGCCGCAGGCCGTGCGAGCGGACGAAGCCCTCGGTGGGCGTGGCCAGCGCCTCGCGGGTGAACTGCCGGACCTTGGAGGGCACTCCGAGGTCGCGGAAGCACTCGGCGGCGTCGGCGGCGAGCCGGTCGTAGGCGTAGAAGTCGATCCACGCCGGATCGGGATCCCCGGCGCGTGCCCGTTCGAGCGCGCTCTCCGCGGCGCCGAGCGCCGTCGCGCACGCCGCCGCGTTGCGGGCCTTGGCCTGGGCCCGGGCCTCCACCAGGTGGAAGAAGCTCATGGTGCGGGCGGTGGCCAGGCCCCGGTTGCGCTCCAGCGCGGCCTGGGCGAGGTCGACCGCCTCCTCGGCGAAGCCCCGGTAGCCCGCCTGGAGGCTCATCGAGGCCAGCACGTAGCCGCCGAGCGGCACGTCGGCGGCGGCCCGGGCGAGCCGCAGCGCCTGGATGTAGTAGCGCTGGGCGGCCTCGTGCTGCCCGGTGTCGAAGGCCATCCAGCCGGCCAGTCTGGTCAGTTCGGCCGTCGCGCCGAACAGCGCCCGGCCGACCGCGTCGCTGTACGAGGCGAGCAGCAGCGGCGCCGCCTCCACCCGCAGGCACTCCGGAACCATCGACGAACGCCAGTCCCCGCCACCGTACTTGGAGTCCCAGCGGCGGGCCTCCTGGGCGGCCTCGCGGAGCTTGGCGGCGTCCGAGTGGCCGACCCGGTAGGAGGAGGTGTCGGTGGGGGAGCGCGGCACCTCGCGGGCCACCGAGCCGTCCGCCGGGGTGATCAGCCAGCGGGAGACGGGGGTCGCGTACGCGGCGACCGAGAAGGTGCCGGCCAGGCTGTCGCTCCAGCGGCCGCCGCCGGGGCCCCGGCGCAGGTCGAGGTCGACCCGCCACAGGTCGGTCGCGGAGCGGACCGCGTCGGCGACCTCGCGCGGGAAGGCCAGGCCGAGTTCGGGCGCCGGGTCGGTGTCGCCCAGGCCGATCTCCTCCAGCGGGACGGGCCGGCCGAGCTTGCCGCCGATGGCGGTGGCGATCAGGTGCGGGACGGGCCCCTGCGGCACCATGCCCTTGCTGACCCAGCGGGCCACCGAGGTCTTGTCGTACCGCAGGGTCAACCCGCGCTGGGCGCCGAGGTCGTTGACCCGGCGGGCCAGTCCGGCGTTGCTGATCTGGGCGAGGGTCAGGAGCGTGCCGAGCCGTTCGTTCGGTCCACGTGGGCTGACGGTCATGGTGGCGGCGGCACCTCCTGCGGCCTTGTGCGCGGGGCCCGGGCGGCACCGGGCCGTAGCTGCTGTACCTAGCGTAGTCGGACGCGTTCCGACGGTTAAGAGGTCGCATTCCGGATGGCGGGATCGCGCACTCGGCGGTGCCGCACCGGAGTTGGTCCGGACCACTCGGATCCGGCCGACCGCGCCGCGCTCCGGAGCGTCGTGCTCCGGTCCCGTGTACACGTGCGCCCGGCCGTGCCCCCTGGCCCGACCGGCAGGTCGGCGATTCGCTGGTGGTCGTGGGTCGGCCTGCCGTCGAGGACCCGGCGGGCCGGGGGACGCCGCCGCCTCGATCCCCGCGGGCGGCGGTGGAGTCCGGGAGGGCGTGCGGATGCCCTCCCGGGCCGGGCGACGCCTTTCGGCCATCTCGCGATGCCCATGCCAAAGGCGTTCGTCGGCGGTCCGGGCCGGGGAGGGGGAGGCCCGGCCCGCCCGCCCCCCGGGAGCGCCGGGACGATCGAACTCCCCTCCGAGGCACGGAACTTGTCCACCAGGGATGACCGGGTGCCGGAGCGGCCCCGGGCCCGTGAGCGCACCCCTGGGCGCACCCGGCCCGCCCCGCCCCGCCGCCGCGGCCGTCGAACGACCGGTCCGACCGGGAGCGGAACCCGAAACACCGACCACGGCGACCTCCCGCGGTGGCACGATGTCCCTGACGGCGCGTCGAGCTGCGGGGGCACGCCGGGACGCGCACGGGCCGCCACGGCACACCACCCGGCCGCCCGGCGGGCGGCGGGCGCACCGCACGGATGCAGGTCCTCGTCCGGTGGAGGCGCGATGCGGTGGCTGACGGGCTGGTGCACGGGCGCGTCGAGCGCGGGCACCCCGGCGTACGAGGCGCTCGCCAGGGTCGAGCCGATCGCCGCGCGCCCGCTCTGGGCCGGGCCCGACCCGCTCTGGGCCGTGGGCGACTGGCGCCCCGGGGAGATCCGCCTGGTCACCCTCCGCCCCGGCGCCCCCGCCGTGGTCAGCACCGGGCCCACCACCCCCGACCGGGTCGAGGACACCCCCGCCACCTCCCGGCTCGCCGTCCTCGGCCACTGCGGCGCCACCGACGCCGAGCTCGCCGCCGGCCTCGCCGCCGCCCGCGGCGGCGCCGTCCGCCACCTGACCGCCTGGCCCGGCAGCTACACCGTCGTGCTGCGCTCCGGCACCCGGTCCACCCTGCTGCTCACCGACCTCGCCGGCGCCCAGCCCGTCTTCCACACCCCGTGGGCCGGCGGCACCGCGTACGCCACCGCCGCCCTGCCGCTCGCCGACCTGGTCGGCGCCCCGCTGGACACCGGCCACCTCGCCGCCCGGCTCGCCTGCCCCGAGTCCCCCGAGGCGCTCGGCACCGGCACCCCGTACGAAGGCGTCCAGGGGGTGCCGCCCGGGCACGTGCTCGGCATCCGCGGCGGCCGCCCGTACCTGTCCGGCTACGACGACCCGGCCGGCGCCGAGCAGCCGCGCGACGAGGCGCCCGCCGTCCGTGAACTCACCCGCGCCCTGCTGGAGTCCGTCCGCTCCCGGGTCCGCACCACGGCGCCGCTCCCCGTCCCCGCCCCCGACCCGGCCGACCCGGTCGGACGGGCCCGGCTGGGCGTCGACCTGTCCTACGGGACGGCCTCCGCGACCGTCGCCCTGCTCGCCGCCGCCGTCCCGCTGCCGTCGGCTCCGGCGACCGCGTCCACCGCGGTGGTCCGGGCGGCCGCCGCCGGGGCCAGGAGCGGTGCGGTCAAGGGCTCCTGGGCCCGCGCCGCCGCCCAGGAACCCGCCGCCCCCGAACAGCTGGCCGCCGTCACGCTCGGCGAGACCGAGCCCCCGGCCGGCCTCGCGCTCGCCCCCGACACCCCGCGGCTGCGGCACACCGTGCTCGACCCCGGCCCGGACACCCTCCCGTACGCCGGGCCGGGCGCCGACCCGCAGGCCGGCCGGCTCACCGACGAGCCCGGGCCCGAACTCGTCGCCGCCGCCCGGGCCGAGGCCCGCTTCGACGCCGGCGGCACCGACCACCTCACCGGCTACGGCGCCCGGCAGGTGCTGGACGGGCACCCGGCCCGGCTCGCCGACCTCCTCCGGGCCGGCCGGCCGCGCGAACTGCTGTCCCCCGTGGTGGCGTTGGCCGGCGCGGACCGGGCGGCCGCGGGCGTCCTCGCCGGCACGCTGCGCACCCCGCTCACCGTGCTCCGGGCCGCCCACCGGCTCTCCCGGGTCCGCTACGCCGAGGCGCTGGACGAGGCGGCCGCCCGGCTGACCGCCCGCCACGTCCCGGACGGCGCCGGCACGGCCGGGGCCCGCTCGGCCGCCGACCTCGCCTGGTGCGTGCCCGGCCCGGCCGCCCGCTGGCTGTCCGACGAGGCGCTCTCCGCCGTCGCGCTGCGGCTCCGCCTGGCGGCGCGCAGACCGGCGCCCGGGGAACACCCCGGCGCGCACCGGGCCCGGCACGCCCTCTACCGGCAGGCGCGCGGGTTCCGCACGCTCGTGCACGCCGCCGAACAGCCCGGCCAGCGGCTGCACGCGCCCTTCCTCGACAACCAGGTGGTGCGCGCCGCCCGGCTGCTGCCCGACGACGTCCGCCTCCAGCCCGGCGCCCGGCACGCGCTCCTGCACGCCGTCCTCACCGGCGCCGGCCGCACCGACCTGCCCCCCGACTGGGGCCGCGTCCCCCGCCCCGACCGCGCCGCCCCCGCCCGCACCGGCCTGCGCCTCGCCGCCGACGGCCTCGCCGAACTCTTCGACGCCCCGCTGCTCGCCGAAGCCGGCCTCATCGACCTCCCCGCCGTCCGGGCCGGCCTCGCCCGGTCCGCCGACCCCGCCACCCCCCTCTCCCCCTCCGCCCTCGCCGGCCTCGCCGACCTCGTCTCCACCGAACTCTGGCTCCGCCGCATCCGCGCCCGCCGCCACGGCGCCTGCTGGACCGGCCTGCCCACCCCCCGTCAGCCCGCCCTCACCTCCTGAACCCCGGTCGACCCCGGGCAGGTCGACGCCCCGGCCCGCCGACCACCGCTCCCTGCCGACCCCGGGCGCCCGCCCGTGCCCGGCTCCTGAGCCCCCGGCCGCTCCTGGCCGCCCTGGCCGGCGCCCGGGCCCGTTGTCGCTCGTCCACACCCCGGCCCGCCGGCCGTCGGTCCCAGCCCCAGCCCCGGTGCCCCGCCCCTCCCCGCCCTGCGGCGCGGTTGCCGGGTCCGGATCGGCGGGGCGGTGATGATGGCGGGGGTGTGGATCCGGGGTGAGGAGGACGTGCGGTGGCCGGTGGGAGCGCGGGGCGGGAGGTGCCGGTCGTGCTGTCGGTGCTCGGGCGTCCGCCGGCGGGGCGGCCCCCGGGCGTGCTGGCGGCGTGCGACGGGTCGGACGGGTCGCTGTGGGCGCTGGACCGGGCGATGACGGAGGCCGAGCTGTTCGGGCTGCCGCTGTACGTGCTCGCCGTGGTCAACCCGGCGCCGGCCGGCTACCCCCCGGGGATGGCGGAGCTGGTGCAGGAGAGCGTGGAGACGCTGGTCGAGAGCATGGCGGACGGGCTGCGCCGCTCGGTGGCCGCCGTGCAGCGCCGGCGCCCCGTGCCGTACGCGGGGGAGCTGTCGCTGCACGTGGTGCTGGGCAATGTGATCGAGGTGCTGCTGGAGGCGGCGACCCGGCAGCACACGCTGGTGATCGGCACCCGGGGCAACGGCGGCTTCGCCCGGCTGCTGATGGGGTCGGTGAGTTCGGCGGTCGTGCACCACGCGGCCTGCCCGGTGCTGGTGGTTCCGGCGCCGCCCGCGGCCTGACCGGGAGCGGAGCGGGAAGGAGGCCCCCGGGGTGCCGGGAATGTACCGAGATGGTTCATCGTTCATCCATCTTGTCCCCATCCCACAAGACGCCCCCTGGAGCCCCCCGCATGAAGGTCGAGATCTGGAGCGACATCGCCTGCCCCTGGTGCTACATCGGCAAGCGCCGTTTCGAGCAGGCCCTGGCGGACTTCCCGGGCAAGGAGCAGGTCGAGGTCGTCTACCGTCCGTACCAGCTGGTCCCGGACGCCCCCGCCACGGCGAGCCCGCACCGCGCCTGGCTGGCCGAGCGCTACGGCCCGCAGTCGGTGGCGATGGACGCGCGGGTGGCCGAGCTGGGCCGCACCGAGGGCATCGCGTACGACTTCGACGCCGCGCTGCACGCCAACACCTTCCTGGGCCACCGCCTGCTGCACCTCGCCGAGGCCGAGTACGGCCCGGCCGTCCAGGGGCGGCTGAAGGAGGCGCTGCTGAAGGCGCACTTCACCGACGGCGTCGACGTCGGCGACCGTGCCGCGCTGACCGACGTCGCGGTGGCGTCCGGCCTGGACCGGGACCGGGTGACCGCCTACCTGGCGGGCGACGAGGGCACCGCCGAGGTCAACGCCCAGCTGGCCGAGGGCCGGGAGCTGGGCATCAACGCCGTGCCGACCTTCGTCTTCGAGGGCAAGTGGGCCGTCCAGGGCGGCCAGGACGCCGCGACCTTCGGCAAGGTGCTGGAGCAGGTCGCCGCCGAGATCGGCGAGCGCCGTCCCGCCCCGGTGCAGGTCGCCCCGGCCGGGGAGGCCTGCGCGGACGGCTCCTGCGCCATCTGACGGCCGACCCGCCCGTGCCCGGCCCGGGCCGGGCACGGCACCGCGGACCCGAGGCCCGCTCCAGGACCCCTGGAGCGGGCCTCCGTCATGCCCGCCCGGAGCGCGCCCGGGTCACGAGCAGCGGAAGCGCGCCCGGGTCACGAGCAGCGGAAGCGGGCCTCGGCCCAGTCCGCGACGTTCAGCGCCGACCAGATCCCGCTCACCGGCGTGACCGACAGCTTGATCGACTTCTGCCCGGCCAGCGGCACGTGCACCGGCACCGCGTCGTCGCCGACGGCCAGCGCGCGGGAGCGCCACAGGACGGTGCCGTCGGTGCCCTGGACGGTGAAGACGACCCCGCCCGGCGAGATCGTGGCGTCGTCCACCCCGGCCACCGCGTCGAAGGACGTGCACGTGCGGTTGAGGTCGATCACGGTGGCCGCCGGGGCGTGCACGGTGATCACGTGCGGGTGGTAGTCGCCGCCGATCCAGCCGCCGTCGCGCTGCCAGAACTTGTCGCTGTCCTTCTGCCGGATGCTCGGCTCGGGCGGCGGCACCCGGTTGTTGCCGGGCTTGAGCACGGGCAGCGAGTTGCCCCAGAAGTCGCTGAGCACCGGCGGCGTCGGCGTGGGGACGGTCGGGGTCGGCACCGGCGGCAGGGTGGGCGTCGGGACGACCGGCACGTCGGGCGTGGGCAGCGGCGGCAGGCTCGGTACGGGCACGACCGGGGGAGTGAAGGCCGGCGTCGGCGTCTTCGGGCTGCCGGACGTGGGCGTGCCGGACTCCGGCGCCCGGGTGGTGGCGGGCGGCGGGGCGGGCGTGGACGCGGCGGCCGGCTTGGTGT
>NZ_JBHVET010000151.1:0-13711 GCF_042802135.1 Kitasatospora sp. NPDC057512 | reverse complement strand
CGACCGGTACGACCGGTCGCGGGGCCGTCGGCGTTCCCGGGGCCGTCGACGTTCCCGGGGCCGTCGGCATTCCCGGGGCCGGCCCTCAGCGCCGGAGTGCGTCGAGCCAGTGGCCGACCAGGGTGCGGACGGTGTCGGCGGCCTCGACCTGGGGGTTGTGGCCGACGCCGTCGAGGACGGTGGCGGCCATCCGGGGGTAGTGGTCGAGCAGGGCGAGCTGGTCGCGCCAGCCGACCAGGGCGTCCTGCCGGGTGGTGACCAGCAGGTGGTGGCCGCGGTGCCGCGCGGTCCGGTGCTCGGGCTGGTTCGGCAGCAGGAAGTCGGCTTCGAGCTCGGCGGCGGCCGCCCGGTCGTGCACCTCCCAGCCGGGCCGGACGTACCGCTGGAAGAGCTCCCAACTCGGGACGGTGTGACGGGCCATGACGTACCGGAACAGGTCGCGGTCGGCCGCCGGGAGGTGGGCGAGGAGGTCCTCGTCGCGTTCGACCACGGACTCCTCGGGCAGGTCGCGGTCGGCACCCCAGCGCACCACCGGCACCAGCAGCGCCGAGCCCAGCACCTGCTCGCCGAAGCGGGCGGTCACCGCCCGGGCCAGCTGGCCGCCGAAGGACTGCCCGACCACGGCGAAGGGCCGCCTGCCGACCTGGTCCTCGATCCACCCGGAGACGGCCTCGGCCAGGGCGCTCGCCGAGGTCGGGCCCGGCAGCCGGGGGCTGGCGCCGTGGCCGGGGAGGTCGAGGTAGAGGCGCCGCCAGCCGGGGCGGTCGGCGAAGGCGGGTTCGAGCGGGAGCAGGACGCGGTGGTCGACGGTGTAGCCGTGGATCAGGACGATCGGGGTGCCGTCGCCGAAGGCGGTGTGGTGGATCGCGGGGGTGGTCGGGTCGGTCGTGTCTGTCGCGTCGGTCGTTTCGGTCATGACGGCAGCGTCCAACCATGACACCCGTGGCAAGGTCAAGCCGTCGAGTCCGGATGGTGGATCAGGAGAGGCCCTTGACCACGTCCAGGTACTCCCGGATGGCGTCCCGGTTGCGTGTCAGGCAGCGGATCCGGCGGGTCATCCGGTCCGTCTCGGACTCCAGGGTGGCGAGCATCTCCGGTGTGGCGTCGGCGAAGTGGATCGTCCGCGGGGCGTCGAGGGTGTCCAGGCAGGGCAGGATCTGCTTGATGATCCGGGTCGGCAGCCCCGCGTCCAGCAGCCCGCGGATCTGCAGCACCCGGTCCACGAGGTACTCGTCGTACGCGCGGTAGCCGTTCGCCTCGCGGCGTGGCGTGATCAACCCCTGCTGCTCGTAGTAGCGCAGCAGGCGCGGAGTGGTCTCCGCCCGCCGGGCGAGCTCG
Source organism: Kitasatospora sp. NPDC057512 (assembly GCF_042802135.1). NCBI lineage: Bacteria > Bacillati > Actinomycetota > Actinomycetes > Kitasatosporales > Streptomycetaceae > Kitasatospora > Kitasatospora sp. NPDC057512. The sequence goes on along the minus strand of NZ_JBHVET010000151.1, from coordinate 12,373 downwards.
CCGATGCGCATGTGTGACCACCCTCACCCCGGGCCGGCGCCGCCCCGGCTGGACCTTGACACGGGTGTCAACGATAGACGATCGGGCCCATGCCCACTCCCGAACTCCGAACCTCCGCACAGCCGGTGACCCCCGCGCCGCGGCTGCCCTGGCCCGCGCTGCTGGCCATGAGCACCGCCGGATTCGTCACGATCATGACCGAGGCCCTGCCCGCCGGAGTGCTGCCCGCGATGAGTGCCGACCTCGGCGTCGGCCAGTCCGCCGCCGGGCAGTCCGTCACCCTCTACGCGGTCGGCTCCATCGCGGCCGCCATCCCGCTGACCGCCGTCACCGGCCGCCTGCCGCGCAAGCGCCTGCTGCTGGTCGCCGTCGGCGGCTTCGCCGCGGCCAACGCCGTCACCGCCGTCTCACCCAGCTACCCGCTCACCATGGCCGCCCGGTTCGCGGCCGGCCTGGTCGCGGGACTGCTCTGGGCGCTGCTGGCCGGGTACGCCCGGGGCATCGTCGCGCCGGAGCAGCGCGGACGGGCGATGGCCGTCGCCATGGCCGGCTCGACGGTCGCCCTGTCGGTGGGCGTGCCCGCCGGCACCCTGCTCGCCGGCCTGGTGGGCTGGCGGGTCACCTTCGGGCTGATGAGCGTGATCGCCGTGGCACTGACCGGCTGGATGCCGCTCGTACTCCCGCCACTGCCCGGCCGAGCCGACCAGGCCCGCGTCCCCGTCCGACGGGTGCTGCGGACGCCGGGCGTGGCCGCCGTCCTGGCCGTCACCGCGACCTTCGTGCTGGCCCACAACGTCCTCTACACGTACGTCGCCGCCCTGCTCGCACCGCTGGGGCTCGACGGCCGGACGGACACCGTCCTGCTGGTCATCGGACTGTCCTCACTGGTGAGCATCCTCGGCACCGGCGCCCTGATCGACCGGTACCTGCGCCCCCTGACCATCGCCGCCTCCGTCCTCCTCGCGGGCGCGGCCCTGCTCCTCGCCGCCGCCCTGCTCGGCTCGACCGGCCGGCCCGCCTACGCCGCCGCCGCGCTCTGGGGCCTCGGCTTCGGCGGCGCCGCCACCCTCCTCCAGACCGCCGTCGCCGACGCGGCCGGCCCGGCCGGGGACATCGCCCAGTCGCTGCTCGTCACCTGCTGGAACCTCGGCATCGCCGTCGGCGGCCTGGCCGGCGGCCTCCTCCTCGACCACGCCGGACCGACCGCCCTGCCCTGGTCCGCCCTCGCCCTGCTGGCCGCCGCCCTGGCCACCACCGTCGGCGGGCGGCGGCACGGCTTCCCGGGACGGCGGTGAACACTCCTCCGGGTGAAACCGACGCGCGTTCCGCGCCGGCCGCCGTACGGGCCGCCGTACGGTGGGGCGCATGAAAGCCCGTGTCACCGTACGCCAACTCCAGCAGCGTGCCGACAAGTTGATCGACCTCGTCGCGGCCGGCGAGCGCGTCGGGATCACCCGCGACGGGCGGCTGGTCGCCGTCCTCGCGCCACCCGGACGCGACACCGGCCCCGACCCCGACCCCGAGCGGCAGGCGTGGGAAGGCCTCGTTCACGACGGCACCGTCGCCCCGGAGAACGCCGCGACCGCGCGCGGCCTGGCCGACTGGACGATCCCCGAGCCCGTCACCGGACTCGGCACCGGGCTCGGGTCGGCCTCCGACGCCCTCCTCGCCATGCGGGAGGAGGAGGACCGCTGATCCGCCCCGGCTCCTGTGCCGCCGGCGCCACCTGGGCTCTGGGCCTTGGGCCTTGGGCCTTGGGGACGATTCCACCGCACTGTGCACGTCTCTCGCCCCGCACGACTCCGAGGCCCGTACGGCCACGCGCGCCGGTATGTGATCACGCAGCACACCAGTTTGACGAATGCCTCGTGGATGTCGTCGCGGACGTCCCAGCGGACGCGCCCGTGGATCCAGGCCTGGTCCGCTACCGGCCCGCCCGCCTCGCGCACCTCGACCGCGCCACCGCCCGGCGCGGGGCCACGAACGCGCCGCACCGGGCGAACCGGTCCACGTCGACATCAAGAAGCCCGGCAACGTCCCCGACGCCGGCGGCCACAACAGCCCGGGCCGCCAGGCGGGCCTGACCTCCTACGGAACAAGCTGACACTGTCAGCCGTAGCGCTATCCGCCGCTGCGGAACAGCCCCAGAGCATCGGCCGCGCTCGGCCGACCCCAGTGAAGCACCTTGATCCCTACGAGCATGATGGCCACGTTCATGACCGGGTTCTTGATCTCCCCAGGCACATCGAGAAACGTCACGCCCAGGGTCAGCGCAATCCCCACTGACCCGACGGCCAGCCAACGCCATACCTCCCGGTCGGGCGCTGGGGTGACTTCGGCGAGGTGGTCTTCAGGCAGTCGTTCACCGACACGTGCCTCGATCAGACCGCAGGCGCCGCGCTCGGCGTCGACGGCCGCGGCGACCTGCCGCTCGACCCAGGCGGTCCGGCCCTCCGGCTCGAACTCCCTGAATTCGTCCGGGAGTTGCCACCACAGCTCCTGGACCGTCCAGCCGCGCCGGAGGAGCACCGAGCGGGCGAAGTGGAGGAGGGGCCTGGCGGGCGTGTACCCGACGCCCGGGATGACGAGCGCGACGCGGTCGGGGGCTCCGTCGAAGCGGGTGGGGACGGCGTGCGGGGAGGGTTCCGGCATGGGCGCAGGGTATGTGGATTGCCGTTGTGACGTGATGTCAACCCTGACCATCGTCAGGGGCGCTGCTTGACTTTCGGGTCGGGTGGCAAGGGGGTCTCGGCCTCTACCGTCCGGACCATGACGTACACGGACAGGAATTCGAGGAAGACCGGCGCGACCAGGGCCGCTGCCAGGCCCAGGGCCAAACCCAGGGTGAGGCCCAGGCCCGTCCTTGCCGCGTCCCTGCTCTGCGCGGGGGCCGGGGTCATGGCGTGGCTGGCGCCGGAGCAGGGCGGCGGGGCGGGGCCGGTGCGGGTGTCGGCCGGGTGGTCGGCCGGCGGCTACCGGCGGGTGGCGGAGGCCGTCGGCGACGCCCCGCACGCGGTGGCCTCGCTGCTGGAGCCCGCCACCGAGGTCGGGCTGCTGGTGCTGGGGCTCCTGCTGGCGTTCTGCTGGTGGACGGCCCGGGCCCGGCGGGCCGCCGGGGTGGTCGCGGGGGTGGCGCTGGTCGGGCTGGGCACGGTGCTGGCCTACGGGGCGAGCGAGGTGCTGAAGGTGGTCCTCGACGAGGAGCGGCCCTGCCGGGCGCTGGGCGGGCTGCCTGGCACGGCGGTCGCCGCGTGTCCGCCGCCGGGTGACTGGTCGTTCCCCAGCAACCACGCCACCCTGGCGGTCGCGCTGGCGACGGGGCTGGTGCTGCTGCGCCCGCGTTGGGCGCTGCTGGCCATACCCGTCGGCGGCGCCACGGCCGCACTGCGGGTGGCAGCCGGAGTGCACTACCCGCACGACGTGCTCGCCGGTGCCGCACTCGGTGGCACGGTCACGGCGGCGGCGGTCCTCGCCCTGCGGCCGGCCGCCACCACCGCCGTGACGGCGCTGGCCGGGGTGCCGGTCCTCGGACGGCTGCTGTCGGCACCGCCGATACCGTCGGCCCCGTCCCCGGGCTCGGGCTCCAGCTCGGGCGCGGACTCCGGCTCCGGCAGCGCCCCGGGCGCGGCGGCCTCAGTCCCGTGGACCGCCCGCGCACGTCGCGCCGAGGGTCAGTCCGGCCTCGTGCGCGAGGACGGCGGCGGCCGCCCGGTTGGCCACGCCCAACCGGGCCAGGATGGAGCTCACATGGGCCTTCACGGTGCCTTCCACCACCCCCAGCCGACGCGCGATCTGACCATTGGACAGCCCGGCGGCGATCAGCGTCAGCACGTCCCGTTCCCGGGTGGTCAGGGCGGCCACCTGGTCCCGGGCGCCGGCACGCCGGTCGGCGGGGGCGCCGGCCCCGGTGGCGGCCAGGTGGGCGACCACCCGGGCGGCCACTTTGGGTGACAGGTAGGCCGCCCCTCCGGCCACCGCGTGCACCCCGGCGAGCAGCTCCTCGGGCTCGCCGGACTTGATCAGGAAGCCGTTCGCGCCGCCGCTGAGCGCGCGCAGGATGTAGTCGTCCTCACCGAAGGTGGTCAGCATGAGTACTCCGGTGGCCAGGCCGTTCCGACGGATCTCGGCGGCGGCCGTGATGCCGTCCGTCCCGGGCATCCGGATGTCCAGTACGGCGACGTCCGGCCGGTGGCGCCGGACCAGTTCGACGGCCTCCCGGCCGTCCCCGGTCTCGGCGACGATCTCGATGCCCGGGTCGGTGGCGAGCACCGCGCGCAGTCCCGCGCGGATCATGGGCTCGTCGTCGGCGAGCAGCACCCGGATCGGTGCGGTGGTCATCGGCGGCTCCTGTCGGTCGCTCGGTACGGAGGTGGTGGGGAAGACGGAAGTGGTGGGGAAGACGGAAGTGGTGGGGAAAGGGGGTTGCGGCGGGAGGACGGGAAGTGGGAGGCCAGAAGACAGGGGTTCAGGAGACGAGCACGTCCCGCGCAACCAGCCGGGAGTCCTGGAAGCAGAGCCGGTAGGCATCGCCTGCCCGGTCCACGAACAGTTGGGCGGTGATGGCGTAGTACGCGCACGAGACCCCTTCCCCCGACGGCGGCGCGGGCGTCGCCGGCCCGCTCGGCGGGCGGTACGGCAGCCGGTGGCCCGGCAGCAGACGCTCGACCGAGGCCTGGTCCTGCCCCACCTGGAGGGAGGCGTAGACCTCCGGGTCCAGCACCGACAGGCTGACCACGTAGAGCGTCCATACTCGCAGCGCCACGGTCAGCAGCACGGCCGTCACCAGCGGGACGAGCACCACGGCGGCCAGCGTACGGCCCACCCTGCGCCGCGCCCGTCGCAGTTCGCGCACCGGCGACGACGGGGCGGCGGGCGGCAGCGGGACGGGCCCGGCGGCGCGGCGCGGCAGAGTGGCCGCGACCTCGAACCCCCCGTCCGGACGGGCCCCGTGGGCGAAGGTGCCGCCCGCGAGCCGGACCCGCTCGGTCAACCCGACCAGGCCACGGCCGCCGGTAAGCGGCATGGCAGGCGTCGAGACGGGCCTTCCAGCGAGTGCGGCGGACGTGCCGACGAACGCTCCGGTGAACGTGCCGGTGGGCGTTGCGCTGCGCGGAGTTGACGCAGGGGCCGACCCCGTCGCCCCGGCGACGGTGAGCGCGGGCACGGGCGCGGGCACGGACATGGAGGCGGGCGTGGGCGTGGGCGTGGGCACAGCCACAGGCGCGGGGCCGTTGGCCACCCGGAGGCGGGCGCCGTCGGCCGAGTACGCCACCTCCACGGTGACGGTCGCTCGCGGTGCGTGCTTGGCGGCGTTGGTCAGCGCCTCCTGCACCACCCGGTACGCGGCGTGCTCGGTGGCGCGCGGAAGCCCGTCCGGCGCACCGGTGATCTCGGAGCGGACGTCCAGGCCGGCGGCGGCCGCCTCGGCGACCAGGTGCGGGATGTCCGAGTCGGCCGGTCCGTGGGCGGCGCGGGCGGTGCCACCGCTCTCGTCCCCGTCGCGCAGGATGCCGATCACCTCGCCGAGCCGGTCGACGGCGGCGGCCGCGCCCGCCCGGATCTCCTGGACGGCCTCCCGGTGGGGCGGAGCGAGGTCGGGGGCGAGCTTGAGAGCCCCGGCGCGCAGGGCGATCAGGCTGAGGTCGTGCCCGAGCGCGTCGTGCATGTCCTGGGCGATCCGGGCCCGTTCGCGCAGTCGGGCCTGCTCGGCGACGAGTTGCTGCTCGCGCTCCAGCCGCTCGGCCCGCTCCCACCCGGCGCGCACGAGTTCCTGCGACTGCCGCCAGAACCGGCCCAGCAGCCAGGGGCCCATCCCGGTGCTCACGGCGAGCGCGACGAACCGCAGTCCCAGAACGATCCAGGAGGGCACCGACCCGACCACCAGCACCCCGGCCGCGACGAGCACGGCGAACACCACCGCCGCCGGCCGTACCCGTTCCATCCGCAGCCCGGCCAGGAAGGAGAACCCGATCGCCGGCAGCGCCCACCAGAGGCTCGTGACACCGAGCCCGATACACACCGACGCCACCACGGGCAGCGCCACCCCACTCATCCGCATGCCCACGACCCTACGAGGACCGACGCCGCACCGGATCTGTCGAAAGTCATGCCCGAGGTGCTCCGCCCCATGGCCTGACCCACGCCCAGAACGCGGTGCCGGCCTCCTCGTACGGCATGTCGCGCTCCGGACTGCGCCCGCCCAGCGCCGCCTCGCCGACCACACGGGCCTCGACGCGTCTACGTCTCCAAGCCCGCCCGCGCCCGGGAGGTCATCCGTGAACGCCGAGGAGCCGCCATGACCACCGCCACCGCCACCGCCACCGCAGTCAACACCGCACCGGCCACGGCACCCACCGCCCACACCACCCCACCACCGTCAACGGCCGGGCCATCGCGCTGGACCGCCACGGAGCCACCTTCCACCAGAGCGTGACGCTCCGGGTCTTCGCCGTCGCGGGCCGCGTCCTGGCCCTGGTCACGGAGCGCGCGAACGCCGAACAGGCCCCCGCCCCTGAAGTCCCGTACGGCCGTAGGAACAGCCGGCCGTAGGAACAGCCGGCCGTCCCGACCGTCCGGCTGGTCCGACGACTCGGGTGCGACCGCCCAACGCCCGTGAGATAAAGGTTGGACGCATTCGAACGGGGGGAAGGTGACGGCATGGTCCTCGTCACGGTGTTCCTGATCGCACTCGTCGGCACCATCGTCGGTGCCACGGTCTTCCTGGTGCTCCGGGAACGCGCGCGGCGGCACCAGTCCGACGGCGCCGAGGGATTGCTGATCGAGCAGCAGCGGACGGCTCACGCCGCGCGCATGCGGGCGACGTACTCCAGCGTGTCCGTCCACCACGGGAACGGCGTGATCGGCGACGAGGGGAACCACTACCGCTCCTGACCGCTCGCGGTCCGTTCCCACCTCGGCGACACAAGGCGGTTACCGCCTCAGCGGCACAGGGCGGCGTCGACGACGCCTTCGAGGTGCCGGGTAACGGCGTAGTCGGCCGGGATGGTGGTCATCGCGATGTTCACGGCGCGGCCGTCGTCAGTGACGCCGCCCCGGGTCTCGTAGCCCGGGATGTCGCCGCCGTGCCCCCAGTAGACCCCGCCGCAGGTGAGCGTCCGGCTGAAGAGGCCCAGTCCGGCGGACATGCCGTCCCCGACCGGGACCGTGGTGCGCATCTGGGCGAGTTGGGCCGCGGGCAGCAGGCGGTCCGGGACCAGCAGTTCGGTGAGGAAGCGGTTGAGGTCCGAGTTGGTGGAGATCATCTGCCCGGCCGCCCAGGCCGCCGACGGGTCCAGCTCCGTGAAGTCGGTCAGCGGCGCGTCGGCGGACTCCTTGCGGTAGCCCTTGGGGTGGGCCTCCCGGATCGTCCGGTCGCCGACGGCCGGGAAGTAGGTGTGCCGCAGCCCTATGCGCCGGATGATCCGGCGGTCGATCTCCTCGGCGATGGGCCGGCCGGTCACCCGCTGGACGATCAGGCCGGCCAGCACGTAGTTGGTGCTGCTGTAGCCGAACTTCTCCCCGGGTGCGGCGGCGGGCTTCTGCCCGAGGGCCATGTCCAGCAGCTCCCGGGGCTCGAAGTACCGGGAACGCAGGGCGGCCTCCTCCAACAGCCCCTCGTAGTCGGGCAGTCCGCTGGTGTGCTGGAGCAGCTGCCGGACGGTGATGCCGCGCCCGTCGATGCCCTCACCGCGGACCAGGCCGGGGAGGTACGTGTCCACGGAGGCGTCGAGGTCGACCTTCCCCTCCCCCACCAGCTGGAGCACCACGACGGCGGTGAAGGTCTTGGTGTTGCTGCCGATCCGCACCTGCCCGCCGACGGGGACCTTGGCGCCGGTGGCCAGGTCCCCCACCCCCGCGGTGTAGTCGCGGGTCCGGCCCCGGCCGTCCCGGACGGTCGCGAGCGCGGCGGGTATCCCGTCCGTCCGCACCAGCGCGTTCAGTCCCTGCTGCACGGCGTCCGAAGAGGCCGCGGCCGACGAGGCCGGCACCGCCGACGTGGCCGCCGGTGCCGACACGGCGGACGGTGCCGACGCCCCGACGGCCGCGACGGCCCCGGCGGTCGAGAGCGTGAGGGCGAGTGCCATGTGGCGGATGCGCGAACGACGCACGGTTCAACTCCTGCGGAATCGTGGGGGGTAGGAAACCCCCGGTCACGATCGCCAGTCTGTCCGCGCGACGGACCGCTGACCTCCCCCGATCGAGGGAGCACCTTTCCCCTCCGACTCCCCTCCGACATCAGGGCCGAGTCCGGCCCCCTCCGGCATCAGGGCCGAGTCCGGCCCCCTCCGACATCAGGGCCGAGCCGGCCCGCGCAGCGGCAGCGTCCGGCTGTAGACGACGCTCGTCGTGGTGCTGCCGAAGCCGGCCAGCTCGTCCACCAGGGTCTCCAGGTGCTCCATGGAGGTCGCCGCCACTTTGAGGGTGTAGCAGTCGTCGCCGGTGGTCCGCAGGCACTCCAGGAGCTCCCGTCGCTCGGCGAGCAGTCGCCGCAGCGGCTCGTGCCGGTTGCCCGGGTACTTCAGTCGGACGACGGCGAGCACCGGATAGCCCACCTTCGCCAGGTCCACCGTCGCGCGGTAGCCGGTGATGACGCCCAGCGACTCCAGGTTCCGCACCCGTTCCGTGGTCGCCGACGGGCTGAGGGACACCCGCCGCCCCAGCTCGCTGAGCGAGATGCGGGCCTCCTGTTGCAGCTGCTCGATGATCGCCCAGTCGGTGTCGTCAAGATTCACGGCCATGGCACGAATCTACCGGGAAATCCACGGTGATCCGCAGGTGACAACGGGAGGACGCCGTTCCGTCCACCATGATCACGGGGATAGCCTCGATCCATGCAACTTGGCGTCAACGTACCGAACTTCGGCCCCGGGACCGACCCCGGCGTGCTGCGCGAGTGGGCCCGGACCGCGGAGGGCCTCGGCTTCGACCTCCTCATGGTGTCGGACCACGTCGCGGTGACCCCGGACGTGGCCGAGCGGTACCCGGAGCCGTTCTACGAGCCGTTCACCACGCTGTCCTGGCTCGCCGGGACCGCTCCCGGCCTGCGGCTGGGCACGACCGTCCTCGTCCTGCCCTACCGGAACCCGCTGCTGGTGGCACGGACCGCGAGCACCCTCGACCGGCTCAGCGGCGGCCGGTTCGTCCTGGGCGTGGGGATCGGCTGGGCGCGCCGGGAGTTCGAGGCCCTCGGCGTGCCGTTCGGCGCCCGCGGCAGGCTGACCGACGAGTACCTGGCCACGCTTCGGGACACCTGGGTGGGCGAACCGGGCCACCGGACGGTACCGGTGTGGGTCGGCGGCCACAGCGAGGCGGCCCTGCGCCGGGCGGTCCGGTTCGGCGACGCCTGGCACCCGCTGCGGCTCCCCGTCGCCCGGATGCGGTCGATCCTGGCCGAACACCCGATGCCGGGGTTCGCCCCGCGCATCGCCCTGCGGCTGACCGCCACACCGGTCGACGACCCCGAACGGCCCGCCGGCGTCGGCACCCTCGACCAGGTCCTCGACGACCTGCGCCGGTTGCGCGACCTCGGGGCCGAGACCGTCGTGCTGGACCCCTACCACGGCGATCCGGAGGAGACCCGTCGGCCGCAGCAGGCCTGGCGGACCCTCACCACCGTCGCCACCCACTGGAGGACCGCGTGATCACCGAAGCCGACGAGGCCCTGCTGCGCCGCGCCATCGCCATCGCCGCCCACGCGGTCGCCCTCGGCGACGCCCCGTACGGCTCCCTGCTGGCCGGCCCGGACGGCGAGGTCCTCGCCGAGGCCCACAACACCGTCCGGCGCGACGACGACATCACGGCCCACCCCGAACTGAAGCTCGCCCGCTGGGCCGCCCGCGAACTCGCCCCGGACACCGCCGCGCGCACCACGATGTACACCAGCTGCCAGCCCTGCGGCATGTGCGAAGGAGGCATCCTCCGCTCCGGCATCGGCCGGGTCGTGTACGCGCTCGCCACGGAGCAACTCGTAGAGCTCAACCCCGACTCGGGCGCCTGGCCGGCGGTGCCGACGGACGGCCCCGCCCTGCCCGAGGAGGCCCGGGTCCCGATCGCGGCCTACTACCGGCCCAACTGACCACCGGCCGCGCCGGATCCGCTCCCGCCCGCACGGCCGGCCCGCCGCCCGCCCCTAGCCGAAGATCAGCGGGGGCCAGCCGACCGTCGAGAGAGCCGCCGCCGACCAGGCGATGACGGCCGGGCGACGTCCGTATTCGACGCCCCGGGCCCTCTGGAAGGCGCCGACCAGCGAGGCGATCGCCGCGACCGGCAGTGTGACCGCGAGCAGGATCCAGTCCGCGCGGCCGAACCCCGCTCCGGCCATCAGGAGGAGGAACCCCGCGAACACCGTCGCGGGCCCGAGCACGCACCCGGCGGCGACGGTCGCGGCCCGGAAGCCGTTCGGGCGGGCGCAGGCGAGCGCCAGGGCGCAGGGAACGAAGCAGGCGATCGCGACCGCGTGCGCGATCGAGAAGCGGAAGCCCACCCGCGCGACGACGAGCACCAGCGGCACCGTGAACACCGCGATCGCCACCCCGACGAGCACCCGGGCACTCGCAGGCACCGCCACCATGATCTTCTCCTCCCACCGGCATGCATTTGAACACGTTCAACATAGCAAGGGGGCGGACTGTCAGTGGCACCGGGGACACTCGGAGGCCCGCGACATCGAGCAGGAGAGCCCGCACATGCCGATCCACGTCGCCGGCCGTCGCCGTACGGCAGCCGCACTGACCGCCGCGTTCCCCGGCGCGGAGATCATCGACGTCACCTCCAAGGCGCCGGACCCGTGGGTGCGGCTGAGCCCCTTCTACCCGCACGGCGGCATCCCGGTCCCGTACAGCGCCGGCTCGACCAGCCAGTCCGTGGAGGGGATCTGGCAGGCCCTCAAAGTCTTCCGGGACGCCGATGTCGACCCCGCCAAGCTGCACGTCACCTCGATGAAGGGCCTCAAGCGGACGGTGCGCCGCTTCGGCCCCGTCCAGGGCCACCGGACCGGCCTGCACGGCGACCGGCTCCTCTCCTACGAGACGGCCCGCCGCCGGATCTACCTTCCGGCCTACCGGTGGGTCCTCGAACACCGCGCCGCCGACCTGGTCGAGCGGCTCCGGGAGAAGGACGAGGTCGTGCTCCTGGACTACACCACCAACGGCGACGTCGCCGACCCCACCAGCCCGCTCTCCCACGCCGCGCTCGTCCGGCTGTACGTGGAGGGCCGCTGGCCCGCCGAGGACGGCACGGACCCGCACCCCGGGTAGCCCGGGGTGCGCGGTGGGCGGTATCGCACCGAAGCCGTACCGCCGGAGGGTGGGCTGATGATCATTCACTGAGTAGGGTGAATCACCGGACCGTGGGCAGCCGTTCGCACGCCGCCCTCGCGCGTCCGCAGGTGACCGCCGGCGCCTGCCACGCACGAAGCGGTCTCCGCGCCCGGCCGGTGCGCCGCGGCAGGAGACCGGAAAGTGAGCAGTAGACAGATGCAACCCACCTTCGTCCTGGTCCACGGGGCTTTCGCGAACTCCTTCTCCTTCGCGCCGCTCCAGGCCGAACTCGGCCTCCTCGGACACCGCTCCGTCGCCGTCGACCTCCCGGGGCACGGCTTCGCCGCGACGTACCCCCGGGCCTACCAGGCACCGCAGGACCTCGAAGGGCTCGCCGCCCCCGGGGCCATCAAGGGCGTCACGCTCGCCGACAACGTCGCGCACCTCGTCGGGATACTGGAGCGGGCCAAGCGGAACGGGCCCGTCGTCCTCGTCTCCCACAGCCGCGGCGGCCTGACGGCCACCGTCGCGGCCAACCAGCGGCCCGACCTGATCGACCGCATCGTCTACGTCTCCGCCTGGTGCCCCGTCGACCTCGACGTCAACGCCTACTACGCCGAGCCCGAGATGGCCACGGCCGACGCCGCGGGGCTGATGGCGGCGCTGGTCGGCAACCCCGCCGAACTCGGCCTGCTGCGCGTCAACTTCCGCACCGCCGACCCCGGCGTCCTCGCCTCCTTCAAGGCGTCCTTCCTCGCCGACGGCACGGACGACGAGTTCATGGTCTTCCTCAACACCTTCCAGCCCGACGAGAACCTCGACACCGGCACCCCCGACGACCGGGCCCGGCCCGACACCTGGGGGCGGATCCCCAAGTCGTATGTCCGGCTGACCGAGGACGCCGGCATCCCGCTCGCCATGCAGGACCGGATGATCCGCGAGGGCGACGCGCTGACCCCGGAGAACCCCTACGACGTCCACACGCTCGCCGGCAGCCACCTGAAGTGGCTGGTCGACCCGGCGCCGGCGGCCCGGGTCCTGGGGGACATCGCCGCGCTCCTGCCCGCCGAGTCCTGACCGGAGCCGGAGGCCGTCCGCCCGCGTCACCCCGACAC
>NZ_JBHVET010000150.1:0-13737 GCF_042802135.1 Kitasatospora sp. NPDC057512 | reverse complement strand
GGGGGTCCGGGATGTTGGGTTGCGCTATTTGTGGGTTGGGCCTAGTTCTCGCGCGAGTGTGTTCAGGCGTTGGGGATTTCGCCGGCTTTGAGGGCGGTGACGAAGGCGGACCACGCGGCGGCCTGGAAGACGAGCGCCGGGCCGTCGGGATCCTTGGAGTCCCGGACGGGAACGGTGCCGGTGAAGCCGTCGGCGACCTCGATGCAGTTGCCTTGGTTGGCGCTGTACCTGCTCTTTCGCCAGGTGGCGCCAGCCAGGTTCACTTCGCTCCGATCGGTGATCATCACTCAAGTTCCTTTGCGATCTGCGCGATAAGTCGCCGTGACGGCGCGACGTCGAGGGCAGCTGCCCGAAGCCGGTCAAAGGCCTGGTCGTAGGCTGCGACGTCGTCATCTCGTTCGAGATAGAGACTACTGGTCAAGGCCTCGGTGTACACCACGTCGAGATCTCCTCGAACAGGAAAACTCAGAATCGCGAACGACCCATGCACGCCCGCGTGGGCGCCGGCTGAGAAGGGCACCACCTGCACGGTGACGTGCGGTTCCCTGGAGACGGCGACGAGCTGCTGCAACTGCCTCGCCATGATGTTCTGGTTGCCGATCAGGCGGCGAAGTGCGGCCTCATCCACGATCGCCCATAGCTTCAGAGGTTCCTCTCTCCGGAGCGTCGCGTTCTGGCGCGCCAAGCGAACGTCGACCAGTGCGTTGATCTCGTCAGGTGTGGCCTCGGGCTCAAGCTGTCGGATCAGTGCACGCGCGTAGTCGGCAGTTTGGAACAGCCCCGGCACGAGCGATGATTCGAAGTTCCGGATCGATACAGCCTCCGCCTCGAAGCTGATGAACGAGGCGTAGTGCTTCGAGATCACATCCGAGTACGGCTGCCACCACACCCGGCGTTTGCCCTCGCGCGCCAGCGTCTCAAGTGCCTCCCGCATCTCCGGGTCGGTGACTTCGTAGACGTCGAGCAGTATCCCGACCTCGTTTGCGCGCACTCCGTGGCGGCCGTTCTCCAACCGGCTGACCTTGGATTGATGCCAGCCGAGCCGGACTGCTACGTCATCAACCTTGAGGTTGAGTCCCTCGCGGATCTTTCGGAGTTCCCCGCCCAGCATCCGTCGGCGGACCGTCGGTGTTGCGGCCACGCTCCGACCTCCCCTCGTCGCACTCTGTCGTCGGCCCACAGTCTGACGTGATGGCAGTGGGTTCGTCACATCGAATCTCAGAAGACATATGCACATTCTCAGGTTCCGTTGCACTGACCGGCCAACGCAGGGCATGCTACTTCCCGTAGTTCGATGCACCACACAGCGTGATCCTGGTGTCGATGGACCGGGCATTCCCATGCCTCTTACCGGCCCTCGATTGCGATCGTCCCTCCCATACCGGAAGAGGTCCTGCTATGCCCGGAACGTTGGAGAAGTACTCCTGCTGGCTGCCCCGTTGGGGCTGCTGCTCGCGCGAGGGTGGATTCGGCAAGGCACAGAACGGAGACTCGCGGTGAGTGACGGGTTCCCCTTCTCCGTGAGTGTCGAGATCGTGGGCCTCACCAAGCCCACGACCTTCGACAGCCTCTTCGACGCCCTCGACGTCCTCCGGGCCGGCCTTTCCCTGCTCGCTCTGGACGCCGACCAGGCCGCCGAGCTCAACAGCCGGTTCGGCCCCCGGGCCGCAGGGGAGATCGGCCACCGGCTGTACCACTTCGGCGCGGTGGGGGCCGTCGCGTTCGTCGGGGGTGACCCGTATCCGATCTATGTGCGTCGGGCGGCCTTCGATTGACCGGATATGACTGATTCTGTTGCTTCATCAGTCATGACGCATGAGGCAGTTGGTGCGAACGTGACCATTTGTAGTGAGTCGCTGTTAGGCTGCGCGCCTGAATACGAACTCTCCACGATGTAAAAGGACTTGGAAGAGAGCGTGAAGCTCTCTTCCTCGCCGTCGCCGCCGACACCCGAGGAGCCACGTGAGACCCGATGACGTCCCCCTGCTGTTCCAGGAGCTGTCCCGCGAGTTCGCGGACGTGACCGACATGTCGGTGGCGGCGACAGGGTCGCTCGCCCGGGGCGACCACCGCACCGGGCCCGGTGGCGACGTCGTCTCCAACCTCGACCTGGTCCATGTCGTGGCCGAGGATGCGGACGTGCCCGGAGTCCGTCACGTGGTCGGGCGGAGGATGCGGCGGATCTCCGACACCTTCGGCATCGAGACGACCTCCGTCATCGCCAGGCTCCCGGCGTTCCGACAGGCCGGCCACGCCCACTACCGGATCAGCATGCGGCGCGAGTGGTTCTGCGACGGCCTCGAACTCGGCCTGGAGGGCTTCGAGTTGCCCGGTCGTGACGAGGAGGACCCGCGTACGGCGCTCGCCTGGATGATGCAGCCCGTCCCGTACTACCTGGCGAAGGCCACCAGTGTGGACCCGACGACCAACCTCGCCAAGGCCCGCCGGGCCGCGCTGCGGCTGGCCGACCGGTTCGACCTCCAGCTGATACGCGACGACCTCGACAACCTCCCGCGGGCCCTGCGCACCCTGGTCGCCGAACGGGGCCTGACCCCGCTCGAATCCACCGCCCGCTACCTCGACGCCCCCACCCACCCCGCCGTCGCGCAGCTCGTCCGCGACGCGGTCTTCGTGGAGAGCATGGGCCTGTCGTCCACCGACTCGATGGTCGTCCTGCTGCCGTCCGCCTCGAACTGACCCCCACCGGAGAACATCCCATGTCCACTCGGCAGCACGTGGAGATCCTGCCCCCGCACCCGCTGCGGGCCGGCTACGACAGGTCCCTGGAGCGCGGGTCGATCGCCGACGACTTCCAACGGCGCCTGGAACCCGCCCACTTCAACCCCGGCTACCTCGGCGCCCTGACCTCGCGGGTCGAACAGGCCCTGGCCCGGGACCCGGCCGACGAGGCCATGCGGTGGCGCCTGGCGTTCCTGCTGCTCCAGAACAACGCCACCGCGGTCGCCGTCGAACGGGCGGAGGAACTGCTCGCGGACGCCACCCTCCCGCAGGCCCGGCGCCTGGCCCACCTGGTGGCCGGGATCCGGAGCCGGGCCGACCAGCCGCGTACGGGTCGGCGCGTGCGGCGGGTCAACTGGTCGATCAACAACCGCTGTCCGATGTCCTGCCAGGGCTGCTACAACCCGTTCGCCGCCGAGCAGATCGACCTCGCCCAGGCGGAGCTGATCATCGGGAAGATGGCCGCGCACGGGACCTCCGACCTGGTCCTGGCGGGCGGCGACCCGCTGCTGTGGCCGCCGATCTTCGACGTGGTCGACCATGCCATCGCCGCCGGCCTCAAGGTCGGCCTCGACACCACCGGCTACACGCTCACCGCCGAGAAGCTCGACCGCCTGCGCGGGCTGTCCTCGCTGCGGCTGCCGCTGGACGCCGTCACCCCGGAGGTGCAGCGGGCCTTCCGGCGCAGCCCGGACACCAACCTCCTGCGGGCGCTGCTGGAATCCCTCGCCCTGTGCGACGCCGAGGGCTTCGACCGGGTGCGGGTGCACACCGTCGCGAGCGCCGAGAACCTCCACCAACTGCCGGAGCTCGCGGCCGAGATCATGTCGCACCCCTCGGTCGCCCAGTGGGTGATCTTCCAGTGGTGGGGCCGACGGGCTTCGCCGGACACGGTCCGCAGGCTCGGGGTGGCGGTCGAGGACGTCCGTGAGGTCGTGGACGGCATCCGGCGCGACCACCCCGGCCGGGAGATCCACCTCGCGGAGAGCAGCGAGCGGGAGCTGCTCAACTGGATGATCCAGTCGAGCGGACAGGTCGTCACCTTCGGGTCGGGGGCGGAGGAGGAGTTCATCCTGGGCAACCTCCTGACCGACGAGGTCGAGGAGATCCTGACCCACCCGATCCTGGACTTCGAGGCCATGTCGCGTGGGATCCCGGTCACCCCCGGAACCGTGTTCGCTCCCGTGGACGCCGCCCAGGGCTGACGCCCCTCACTGATTACGGAACGGTTGCGGAGCCCGCCCTTCCCCTCTCCAGGGCTTGACGGCAGGGGGAGGGCGGGCGTTTGCTGTGTCCGCTCGTTGGAACCTGTTTGGTTCTGGTCTGTTTTGTGTGTTTGAACGTTCAAAACAGTGCAGCAGCCCCCGCCTGCGCCCAGCACCCCCCCCGCGCACCACCCCCTTCGCACCACAGCCTTCCGGCGCCACCCCACCGAGAGGAATGCAATGTCACACCTTTCCCGACGCGACCTTCTCCGCGCCTCCGGAGCCGGCCTGCTGGCCGTCGCCGCCGGCGGCACCCTCGCGGCCTGCGGCGGCGGCTCCGGCTCGGGAGGCGCCGCCGGCGGGGACGCCGACACCGGCACGATCACCGTCTGGTCCTGGGCCACCGCCGCCGACGCCCTGCGCGGCATCGTCCCGGCCTTCGAGAAGGACAACCCGGGGATCAAGGTCGACGTCCAGGACATCGGCGAGCCCGCCATCTGGGACAAGATCACCGTCGGCCTGGCGGCCGGCGGCCAGGGCCTCGGCGACGTCCTGCACATCGGCTGTGACTACCTGCCCGGCTACCAGGAGAAGTTCCCCGGCGGCCTGGCCGACCTCTCCGCGCTCGGCGCCGACGCGTACAAGGACAGGTTCGCCAAGGGCCTGTGGCCGGTCGTCACCGGCAAGGACGGCCACGCCTACGCGCTGCCCTGGGAGGTCAACGCGCTCGGCTTCTTCTACCGCAAGGACTACTTCGACAAGGCGGGCATCGACCCCGAGACCTTCGCCACCTGGGACGACCTGCTCGCCGTCACCGACCGCTTCAAGGCCGCCAACCCCGGCATCGCCCTGATCGGCGTCAACCGGGCCGCCAACCCCACCCCCGACCTGGACTTCCTCCAGGGCCTGATGCAGCTCCAGGGCGCCTTCTACTTCGACCTCCAGGGCAGGATCACCGTCGCCTCGGAGCCGGCCGTGCGCGCCCTGACGATCATCAAGCGACTGGACGAGGCCGGGCTGATCGGCGACACCCCCGGCGTCCAGAGCTGGCCGCCGGTGATGAAGACCGGCAAGCTCGCGGTGGCCGCGATGCCCACCTGGGTCGCGCACTACCTGGAGAAGAAGTTCCCCGACCAGAGCGGCAACTGGCGCCTCACCAAGCCCCCGGCGGTCACCCCCGGCGGCAAGCGCACCGCCCTGGTCAACTCCACCCACCTGGCCGTCGCCGCCTCCAGCCCGCGCCGCCGCGCCGCCTGGAAGTTCGTCGAGTACGCGCTCACCCGCGCCGCCTCGGTCAACACGATGTTCAACGCGGGCGGCGTCTTCCCGGCCCTCACCGAGGCCTACACCGACCCGATGTACGCCGCCCCCAGCGCCTTCTACGGCGGCCAGCCGGTGCTCAAGACCTTCACCGACCTCGCCGTCGAGGGCGGGGACCCCACCAACTACTCCGGCGACTACGCCCGCGCCCTCAAGCTCGTCAGCGACGCCCAGACCAAGGTCCTCCTCAAGGGCGCCGAGCCCGCCGCCGTCCTCCAGGACGCCGCCAAGCAGCTCGCCCAGCAGACGGGGCGCGGTATCGCATGAGTGCCGCCAGCCCGCCCGCCGCCCTCGCCAAGGGGACCGAGGGGTCCGAGGGGTCCAAGGGATCCGTGGGGCCCGGCCGGTCCGGCCGGCTCCGCCGCGCCCGTTGGCGCCGCGGCGCCGTACCGTACCTGCTGCTCGCCCCCGCCCTGCTCACCTTCGGCGTGTTCAAGGCCTACCCGGTCATCGACTCGCTGCTGCTCTCCTTCACCACCGGCTCCGGCGCCGCCACCCGCAACGCCGGACTCGCCAACTACCGCCGCCTGCTGGACGATCCGCTGTTCTGGACGGCCCTGCGCAACACCGGCGAGATCCTCGTCGTGCAGGTCCCGCTGATGCTCGGCCTGGCCCTGCTGATGGCCGTCGGCATCAACTCCGCGCTGGTGCGCTGGCGTACGGTGTGGCGGCTCGGCGTCTTCATGCCCTCGGTCACCGGCCTGGTCGCCACCGGCGTGATGTTCGCCTACCTGCTCAAGGCCGACGACGGCGCCGTCAACTGGCTGCTGAACGCCGTCGGCCTGCCCTCCGTCGACTGGTTGGGCCAGCCCGTCTGGGCCCGGATGGCCGTCGTCGTGGTGCTCACCTGGCACTACACCGGGTACAACGCCGTCATCTACCTCGCCGGACTCCAGTCCATACCACGGGAGTTGTACGAGGCCGCGATGGTCGACGGGGCCGGCCCGATCCGTCGCTTCACCTCGATCACCGTCCCCGCGCTGCGCCCGGTGCTGCTGTTCACCGTCGTGCTCTCGACCATCGGCACGCTCCAGCTCTTCGACGAGCCGTACGTGCTGACCGGAGGCGGGCCGGACAACGCCACCCTGACCGTCTCCATGTACCTGTACCAGAACGGCTTCCGGTACTTCGACTTCGGCTACGCCTCCGCCATCGCCTACGCGCTCACCCTGCTCGTCTCGGTGCTCGGCGCCGTCCAGATGCGCCTGATGGGGGAGAAGGACAAGTGAACCTCAAGAAACTGCGCGGCTGGCCGCTGACCTTCTTCCTGGCCGGCGTCACCGGGCTCTCGATCGCCCCTTTCTACTGGCTGGTGGTCTCCGCCACCCGCAAGGACACCGAGGTCTTCGACTGGCCGCCCAAGCTGCTGCCCGGCGGGAGCCTCGGCGAGAACCTGAGCCACCTGGAGCAGAAGATCGGCCTGCTCCGGGTGGTCGGCAACTCCCTGCTGGTGGCGGGGGTCCAGACCCTGGGCGCCCTGGTGGTGGCGCTGCTCGCGGGCTACGCCTTCGCCAAGTTCCGCTTCCGCGGCCGAACCCTGCTCTTCGCGCTGCTGCTCTCCACCCTCGTGGTGCCCGAACAGGTCGTGCTGGTACCGCTGTTCAAGATGATGACGAACTTCGGCCTGCTGGACACCTACCAGGCGCTGATCCTGCCGGGCCTGTGCGTGCCGTTCGCCATCTTCCTGATGCGGCAGTCGCTGAGCAGCCTGCCGGACGAACTCCTGGACGCCGCCCGGGTCGACGGCGCGGGCGAACTCCGGGTGCTGTTCAGCGTGGTGGTGCCGGTCATGCGGCCGGTGCTGGCGGCCCTGTCGATCTTCCTCTTCCTGGGTTCCTGGAACCAGTTCGTCTGGCCCCTGATCGCCCTGCGCAGCCCCGAGATGCACACCCTGCCGGTCGCCCTGGCGACGCTGCACGGCAACAAGTCCAACACCGACTACGGCGCGATCCTCTCCGGCACCGCGCTGTCCACCCTGCCGATGATGGTCCTCTTCCTGGTCCTCCAGCGGCAGTTCATCTCCGGCCTGCTGGCCGGCGCCACGAAGGGCTGACCATGACCGAGACGAACGCCACCGGTACGGCCGGGAGCACGACCGAGAACACGAGTGGGACCACGGCCGGGAGCACGACCGGCGCCACGGCCGCGGCCGAAGTCTGGGAGCCGCACGCGCCCACCGCGGCCGGCGGCCTGCGCCCGCTGTACGCCGACGGACTGGACCTGCGGGTGAGCGGCACGGGCACGGCCCGGGGCGTTGCCGACGGCGTGGTGGAGGTGACCGCCGAGGGCCCGGGCGAGGTCCGGATCGAGTGGCGGGTGCCCTGCGTCGACGCCACCGCCCTCTGGACCCCCGAGCCGCGCGGCACCGGCCGGCTGCCCGCCGCCTGGAGCGCCCCGCGCCGCACCTCGCTGGCCAACGGCGCGCCGATCGCCGCGCTGGTCGGCACCGGCGACGTCGCGCTGTGCGCCTTCGCGGCCGGTCGCCCGGACGTGCTGGCCGGGGCCGGAGTGGTCGAGGAGACCGGCGAGTTCCGGTTCTGGGCCCAGTCCACCGACCGGCTCACCGTCCGGATCGACACCTCGCGCCGGCACTTCGGGCGCGCCCTGGCCGACCTGGCCGCCTGGTGGGGCGAGGGCCGCACGGCCGACATCCCGGAGGCGGCCCGCCGTCCCGCGTACTCCACCTGGTACTCGATGCACCAGGACATCACCCCCGAGGGCGTCGAGACCCAGGCCGCGCTCGGCAAGGAACTGGGCCTGGACGTGATCATCGTGGACGACGGCTGGATGACCGCCGACCGCACCCGCGGCTACGCCCACTGCGGCGACTGGGAGCCGGTCTCGCTGCCCGACACCGCCGCCCACGTCCGGCGGGTGCACGAGCTCGGGGTGCGCTACATGCTCTGGTACGCGCTGCCGTTCATCGGCAAGGACAGCGCCGCGTACCGGGAGATCGGCCACCTCGCGCTGGCCGACGCCGCCCACATGGGCGCGATCGTCGCCGACCCGCGCCACCCCGAGGTCCGGGCCTTCCTCACCGACCGGCTCGCCCGGGCCGTCGAGGAGTGGGGCATGGACGGCCTCAAGGTGGACTTCGTCGACTGGTTCGCCCGGGCCGCGGAGCGCGACGACGCCCCGCCGGCCCGCCCCGGCGCGGACTGCGCGAGCGTGGACGAGGGCGTGGAGCGGCTGCTCGCCGCGATCCGCGGCCGGATCACCGCCGCGAACCCGGAGGCGATGATCGAGCACCGCCAGCCGTACGTCAGCCCCGGCCTGTGGCCGTACGCCACCATGATCCGCGCCACCGACTGCCCGCTCAGCCCGCAGGAGAACCGGCAGCGGACCATCGACGTGCGGCTGGCCGCCGGGCCCGTCCCGGTCCACGCCGACATGCTGATGTGGCACCGGGAGGAACCGGCCGAGCAGGTCGCCTGCCACCTGATCAACGTGCTGTTCTCGGTGCCGCAGATCTCCGTCGACCTCGCCGCGCAGAGCGAGGAGCAGCGCGAGGCGATCGCCTTCTGGCTCGGTGTCTTCCGCGAGCACGCCGACACCCTCCAGCTCGGCGAACTGCTCCCGGCCCGCCCGGACCTCGGCTATCCGATGGTCACCGCGCGCGGCACCGGCGGCGGGACCGGCGCCGGTCCCGACACCGGCACCGTGGCCGTGGCCCGCTACGCCGCGCTGCCGGTGGACGCCTCCGGCGACGACTGGCGCACCCTGCTGGTGGCCAACGCCGACGGCGACCCGGACGTCCGGCTCACCGGCGGCCGCGGGCAGGTGGCGGTGACGGTGCGGGACGCCCGGGGGCGTATCGTCCGGCAGGGCGAGGTCGAGCTGGACCGGGCGGACGTGATCCCGGTGCCGCGCGGCGGGCTGCTGACCCTGCGTCGCTGACCGCCTCCGGGGCCGCCGGCCCGCCTCCGGGCCCCGGCCCGGTCCGCGTACCCGACCACGTCTGGAGAACCGCATGCCCGAGGGACCGCACCGGCCGCGCCGCGGCGCCACCACGATCGAGGAGGTCGCCCGGGCGGCCGGGGTCTCCCGGCAGACCGTCTCCAACGCGCTCAACGCGCCGCAGCGGGTCCGCCCGGAGACGCTGGAGCGGGTGAACGCGGCGATCCGCGAACTCGGCTACCAGCCCGACCAGTCGGCCCGCTCGCTGCGCAGCGGCGCCCGGCGCACCCTCGGCTACCTCGCCCCGGTGGACGACCCGCTGGACCCCAACCCGCTGATGGCGGGCTTCCTGGAAGCCCTGGTCGACGCGGCCGGGGCGGCGGGGCAGCGGGTGCTGCTGTTCCGGCCGGGGCAGGGCGCGACCGACCCGGTGGCCGCCATCGACGAACTGGTGGCGGCCCGTCAGGTGGACGGACTGGTGCTGGCGGACGTCCTGCACGAGGACGTCCGGATCGCCCACGTGGCCCGGCTCGGCGTCCCGTTCGCCAGCTTCGGCCGGACCGCGCCCGGCGAGCCGCAGCGCTGGGTGGACATCGGCAACGAGGCGGCGATGGCCGAGGTGGTGCGGCACCTCGCGGCGCTCGGCCACCGCCGGATCGGCTACCTCGGGGTTGCCGACGAGCTGCCCTGGATGGCGGCGCGGCGGGCCGGATTCCTGGCCGAGGCGCGCCGGTTGGGCCTGTCCGCGGTGGCGGTGGGCGCGGCGGTGACGGGTGCGGCGGGGGCTTCCGGGGCGGCGGCGGGTGCGACCGGTACGGCCGCCGCGGGCTCCGTGGTGGCCTCCGTGCGGGCGCTGCTGCGCGGGCCCGACCGGCCCACCGCCTTCGCGGCCGGCAGCGACCTGCTGGCGCTGGACGTGTACGAGGCGGTCCGGGCGGAGGGGCTGGTGGTCGGTCCCGGCGGGGTGGCCGTCACCGGGTTCCACGACACGCCGCTCTGCCGCCACCTCCACCCCGCGCTGACCTCGGTCCGGCTGCCGCTGCGGGCGATCGCCACGGCGCTGGTCGGCCGGCTGCTGGACCAGGTGCGCGGGGAGGCGGCGCCGGGGGAGGGGCTGGAACTGCCCACCGAGCTGGTGGTGCGGGGGAGTTCGGGCCGAGCCGACTGAATCCTTTGAATCCGTCGGCCGGTTCAGTCCGTGTGGCCCGTCGGTCGGTTCAGCCTGTGCGGTCCGTCGGTCGGTTCAGCCCGCGTGGTCCGCCGTCGCCGCCACGATCAGCTCGCCGACCAGTCCGGCGGCGGCCGCCCGCTGCTCGGCGGGCAGGGCGTCGTCGGTGACCAGGACGTCCAGCTGGTCCAGGTCGGCGAAGGAGGCCAGGCCGACCGCGTTCCACTTGGTGTGGTCGGCCACCACGACCACCCGGCGGGCCGAGCGGAGGAAGGCGCGGTTGGTCTCCGCCTCGGCCAGGTTCGGGGTGGTCAGCCCGGCCTCGGGGGAGAGGCCGTGGCAGCCCAGGACCAACAGGTTGACGTGCAGCGAGCGGATCGCCTGGTCGGCCACCGGCCCGACCAGCGCGTCCGAGGGGGTCCGCACGCCGCCGGTGCGGATCACCGTGGCGGTGGACGGGGTGCCGTCCTCGGCGGGCTGTTCCAGCAGCTCGGCGATCCGCAGCGAGTTGGTCACCACGGTGAGGCCCTCGACCGCGCGCAGCCGCCGGGCGACCGCGTAGGTGGTCGTCCCGCCGGCCAGCCCGACCGCCGAGCCCGGCGGCACGAGCGCCGCGGCGGCCCGGGCGATCGCCTCCTTGGCGGGCAGCTCCCAGTGGGCCTTGGTCTCGAACCCGGGCTCGCCGGTGGCCGGCGCCTCGACCCGGACCGCGCCGCCGTGCACCTTGTGCACCAGGCCGCGGCGGGCCAGCGCGTCCAGGTCGCGCCGGACCGTCATGTCCGAGACCCCGAGGTCGCGGACCAGTTCGGTGACCCGGACCCCGCCGCGCGCGCGGATCTGCTCCAGGATCAGCACGCGGCGCTGTCCGGCGAGCGGTTGGGCGCTGTCAGCCATCGGGAGGCCTCCTTCGACCACGTCCGGTGCGTGGTCCTGGTGGATAATGTTTGAGATTGTAGCTTTCTGTTGATTCCGGTGTTCCACTCAGAGCTCAGAGGAAGAAGGGCCATGCCCGGAACGTCCCTGACCCAGTCCACCGTCAGGACCGTGACCACCCTCGCGGACGGTCGGCAACTGATCTACTACGACAGCGAGGCGGCCGACGGCGACGGCGCGGCCGACGGCGGCACGCCCTGCGACGGCGGCACGGCCGCCCGCCGCGGCGCCGTGGACGAACGGCCGCTCGACCCGCAGACCCCCGGCTCCGAGGTCCGGCTCGACCCGGCCACCGGCGACTGGGTCACCATCGCGGCCCACCGCCAGGCGCGCACCTACCAGCCGCCGCCCGAGGAGTGCCCGCTCTGCCCCTCCCGGGACGGGCGGCACAGCGAGATCCCGGCCGCCGACTACCAGGTGGCCGTCTTCGAGAACCGCTTCCCCTCGCTGGCCGGCCCGCCCGCGGAGCCCGTCCGGGCCGCCGAGGGCCTGTGGACCAGCGGCCCCGGCGCCGGGCGCTGCGAGGTGGTCTGCTTCACCGCCGACCACGAGGCCTCCTTCGCCGACCTCACCCCCGAGCGCGCCCGGCTGGTCCTGGACGCCTGGACCGACCGCACCGCCGAGCTCTCCGCCCTGCCCGGCGTGCGGCAGGTCTACTGCTTCGAGAACCGGGGCGCCGAGATCGGCGTCACCCTCGCCCACCCGCACGGCCAGATCTACGCCCTGCCCTTCACCGCGCCGCGCACTGCCCGGATGGCCGCCCGCGCCGCCGAGCACCGCGCCACCGCCGGCCGCAACCTCTTCGACGACCTGCTCGCCGCCGAACGCGCCCACGGCGAGCGCGTCGTCCTCGCCGGGACGCACTGGACGGCCTTCGTCCCCTTCGCCGCCCGCTGGCCGTACGAGGTGCACCTGTACCCGCACCGCCGGGTGCCCGACCTGACCGCGCTGGACGCCGAGCAGCGGGACGAATTCCCCGCCCTCTACCTGGAGTTGCTGCGCCGCTTCGACCGGCTCTTCGGCACCGGCCGCACCCCGTACATCTCCGCCTGGCACCAGGCCCCCGCCGGGCATCGGGACGAACTCGCCCTGCACCTGGAGCTGTTCACCATCCGCCGCACCGCCGACAAGCTCAAGTACCTGGCCGGGGTGGAATCCGGCATGGACGCCTTCGTCAACGACGTCACCCCCGAGCACGCGGCCCGCCGGCTGCGGGAGGCCACCGCATGAACGACTTCGCGCAGCTGTACGGCCGTCCGTCCGAGGGGGAGTGGGCCGCCCCCGGCCGGGTGAACCTGATCGGCGAACACACCGACTACAACCTGGGGTTCGTCCTCCCGATCGCCCTGCCGCAGACCGTCCGCGCCCAGGCCGCCCGCAGCGGGGACGGGCAGCTGCGGATCTGGTCCGCCCAGGGGCGCGAACTCGTCGCACTCCGGGTCGACGACCTCGCCCCGGGCTCCGTGCCCGGCTGGGCCGGCTACCCGGCCGGGGTGGTCTGGGCGCTGCGCGAGGCCGGCCACCCCGTCGGCGGGGCGGACCTCCGGCTGGACAGCGACGTGCCCAGCGGCGCCGGGCTGTCCTCCTCCGCCGCGCTGGAGTGCGTCGTCGCCGCCGCCTACAACGACCTGTACGGGCTGGGGCTTTCGGCCGCCGAACTGGCGGTGATCGCACAGCGGGCCGAGAACGCCTTCGTCGGCGTGCCCTGCGGGATCATGGACCAGATGGCCTCGATGTGCTGCCGCCCCGGAGCCGCGCTGTTCCTGGACAGCCGTGATCTGACGATGCGTCAGGTGCCCGTCGACCTGGCGGGCGCGGGCCTCGCCCTGCTGGTCCTGGACACCCGGGTGAAGCACGACCTCGGCGACGGCGCCTACGCCGCGCTGCGGGCCGGCTGCGAACGGGCTGCCGCTCTGCTCGGGCTGCCCGCGCTGCGCTCGCTCCAGCCGTCCGGGCTGGCCGACGCACTCGCCCAACTGCCCTCGGAATTCGTTCCGTTGGTGCGGCACGTGGTCACCGAGAACGCCCGGGTGGAAGCCGCCGTCGCCGCTCTGGACGCCGGCGACCCCGCCGCGCTCGGCCCGATCCTCACCGCCGGACACGCCTCGCTGCGCGACGACTACCGGGTCTCCTGCCCGGAGACCGACCTCGCCGTCGAGGCCGCGGTGGCCGCCGGCGCCCACGGAGCGCGGATGACCGGCGGCGGCTTCGGCGGCTCGGTCATCGCCCTGGTGGACGCGGCCGCGGCCGGACACGTCGCCGCCGAGGTCACCGCCGCGTTCCGCGCGGCCGGGTACGCGGAGCCGCGCACCCTCACCGCCGTCCCGGCGGAGGGGGCGCGCCGGCTCCGGTGAGCCGCCGGCTCCGCCTCCTTCGGTGGGGTCAGGCCTTGTGGGCCGCCGGGCGCTCCGGGGACGCCTCCGCGAGCGCCCGGGTGACCGCCTCGACACCGGCGCGCAGCCCGTACACCGGGGT